>JBBSRY010000074.1:0-7936 GCA_038242595.1 Mycobacteriales bacterium | reverse complement strand
CGGCCGGTCATGGATCGACATTTCGAACATCATCGGGTGTGTGGCCAGGGTTGGGCGGTCGATCCCAGGGTCTGGATCCACAACCTCTTCCGGTGAGGTCGGCCGCGGCGATGGCATCCCCGTCGAACCCCGAGCAGTAAATCGCGTCACATTCGGCGCGCCCGATGAAGACATCGCCGAGACCGATACTGATGGATTGTTAAACGCGACTGGGAGCTGAGGACCTTGCTGGGGTAGCACCATGGTGGGTCCGTCGCCTTAGTCATGAGGAGGAATTGCCAAAATGTCCCTGCGGGGGGCGATGGGTCGGGGTCATGGCCCCCGCAAGGCGTCACCACACGTACAACGAGGTGACGATTTCGCTCACGTCATGGTTGACCTGGGGCGCGGCGTTGGGTTTCGGGTAAGGGGTTCGCTGCCCTGAGAGATGTGCCTAACCCGGCCCGTGATGTGCGGCCAGGTCGAAGTTCACCCGAATGGTTCTGACGACGCCGAATGCGAGCACCGGGAACTTCTACCGCGCGGCGGGGGTGAGAGAAACCGAAGGATGAGCCGATCGCATGTATTTTTCTCGGACTTGCCGAATCTGGTTGTTGGCAAGGTTTGTTCGGCTCAGCCGATGTGCCCGTTCGGCGGGCACCCGAGGACAAAAGGGGGAGGGCGCAATGTTGGTAGCCCGGCCAGTCGGACCGTCGGTGATGAGTGATGCGCCTCATCAGGCAGAATCACAACGGTCACCGTTGGAAGGATTCCGTCCCGTGCAGGAAAAGATTGACGATCCCAGTGAGAGCCGCACCCAGAGGGTGAAGTGGCGCACGGACGTCGGCGGTTTCGATAATGCTGCCATGTTGGCCGCGGCCGGCGCCGGGGATCAGCAGGCCTGGAATGCATTGGTGGTGCAGTACAACCGATTTGTTTGGTCGGTTGCCCGCAGCTTTCGACTCAGCACGGCTGATGCCGGTGATGCGGTACAGATGACCTGGCTGCGCCTGGTGGAGAACCTGAACAAGATCAGCGACCCGGATCGACTGGCATCCTGGCTCGGCACCACCGCGCGGCGCGAGTGTCTGCAGCTCCTTCGCAGATCCAGTCGCAATCGCAGCGAGACCGGGTTGGGAGCCGAGGCAGTACTGACTAATACCCCGGATCCGGCGCCGGCGGTGGATGTGAATCTGCTGACCGATGAGCGAGATCGAGCACTGTGGGCCGCCATGGGAATGCTCGGGGATAAGTGCCAGCAGCTCCTGCGCGTGCTGATGGCTTCGCCGCCGCCGGCCTACGCCGAAGTTGCGCGGGCCCTGGAGATGCCGATCGGCAGCATTGGACCGGCCCGTCAACGGTGCCTGACCCAGCTTCGGAAGATAGTTGCGGGCGATGAAATTCTTGGCCGTGAGAAGTTGGGTAAGGAGGGGTCATGAGTGCAAAGGTGCCGCGCCCGATTCCGGGGCAGTCCCCTCCGGACCCGACCCGAGATTACGGCCCGATCGATTCCGCAGAGATTTCCGTCGTTTCTCCAGACAGTTCCGCCGATTCTGATTCCGATTCCGATTCCGATTCGGAGTTCGGTGAGGTGGAACTGCAAGCCCTGCGCCGCATCGCCGATGAGTGCGATGCACCGCCGTCCATCGTCGATGAACTCGCGATGGCTGCCTTCGAAACCAGGAATCTCGATCTGCAGTTGGCCTGTCTCATCGCTGACTCGGAGAATGGCTCGGAGTTGGTACGAAGCGTTGCTACCGGTCCGAGAATGGTGTCTTTCGAAGTTGGCGAAGTTTCAGTAGAGCTGCAACTGGGACACACCGAAAATGGAATCGCCATCAACGGGCTGGTCATCGGTACTGCCGGGGTCGTCGTCATCCAAACACCTACCGAGTCCTTCGAGGCCGCGATCGATGATGCCGGGTGGTTCTCCCACGAAGGGGTGGTCACCGGCGCATTGCGACTCCGCCTGAGTGGTAGAAACGGCGGCATCGTCACGGAGTGGATCACCACCTAGTGCTGCCGTCACCCGAAAGGGGGGCCGGAGCCTCGTTCTGGTGATCGCAGCGAGGCAGGGATCTGTGTCTACGCAGCTCACATGAGGCGTATCTCATTGCTGTGAGTAGTGACGAATCCTCGACTCGCCCGCAAACGTCCCGAATTCGCCGGGGCTGGGCTGTCATCCTCGGATCATGAAACTTCTGTCACGCGCGTCCCGCGAGTTGCCAGGAGTCACAGGCGTCGCCCGAGTGTCCCGGCGCAGTGACACCTTGCTGAGCCGTGTAGGTCACGGCGACATTGTGGTGATCGACCACATGGACATCGACCGCAAGACGGCGGAAGCGTTGGTTTCGGCCAACGTCACCGCCGTGGTCAATGCTTCTGTGTCGATCTCCGGTCGGTATCCGAACCTCGGACCCGAGATTCTGGTGAACTCCGGAATCATTTTGGTGGACGGCATGGGAGACAAGATCTTCTCCCGCCTCAAGGACGGCGCCAAGGTGCGCCTGGACGAGGGCACCCTCTACGCCGGTGACGATCTCATCGGCACCGGAACTGTCAACACCCCCGAGTCGGTCGCCGATCTGCTGATCGACGCCAAAACCGGGATGGCCGCCCAGCTGGAAGCTTTCGCGGCCAACGCCATCGAATACATGAAGCGGGAACGCGGACTGCTGCTCGATGGCGTCGGAATCCCGGAAGTCAGCACCGATTTCGAAGACCGTCAGGTGCTGTTGGTGGCCGGCTCGGCCGGAACCGCCAAAGAACTCAAGGGTCTGAAGAAGTATATTGCCGACTATCGACCGGTTCTGGTCGGAGTCGAGGCCGGCGCTGACGCACTACGTGAAGCCGGTTACAAACCTGACCTGATTCTGGGCAACCCAGATCTGATCTCCACCGAAACCTTGACCATCGGCGCCGAGGTGGTTATCCCGGCCCATACCGACGGCCACGCCCCAGGTTTGGAGCGAGTGCAGGACCTCGGTCTCGGGGGAGTGACATTCCCCGGGAGTGGAACCAGTGAGGACCTGGCGCTGCTGCTGGTCGATGCACACGATGCCGCGCTGATCGTCACGGTCGGCATGCGCACCACCTTGACCGATCTCCTGGATCGAGGGCAGGGCTCCACCGCCTCCACCTTCCTGGTGCGAATGCGGGTGGCCAACAAAGTTGTCGAAGCTTCAGCTGTCTCCAAGCTCTACCGCGCCCGGATCTCCTGGTGGTCGGTTCTGCTTCTGGTGATCGCCGCAGCGACCGCAATCGTGGTGGCACTGCTGGTTTCCGATGTTTCTGGCACGTACGCCGATCTTCTCCGGGACTGGTGGAACGACTTCACCGCCTGGGTTAAGGGACTTTTCTGATGATTTCCATGCGGTACCACATTGTTTCCCTGGCAGCGGTGTTCCTGGCTTTGGCTCTCGGAATCGTTCTCGGAGCCACCAAGATCAACTCACCGATTCTTGCTGGGCTGCAAGGCGATACCGACACGCTCACGATGGAGCGAAATACGCTCAAGCAAGAAAATGCCGACCTCACTGGGCAGGTGGCCTCGGCCGAGCAAATGGCCGAGGCGGTTTCCGATGTGGCGGTGCGCGGCATCTTTCGCCCCGATCCCACGGTTGTCCTCATCACCACCGACGATGCCAACTCCGCCGATCGGGACGCCGTGCTGGCTCTGCTCGACAAGGCTGATGCGGTGATAGCGGCGCAGATTCAGTTGACCGTTGACTTCAGTGATCCCTCCAGAGCAGCGGAGGTTCGTACCCTGGTAACGGATAACATCCCGGCCGGCCAGAAGCTGCCGGAGACCGATGATGTCGGCACCCTGATGGGCGGGCTTCTGAGCTCGTTGGTTATCGCTGACGACACTGGCTCCAGCCCCGCGTCAGAAGCTGATGCCACCAAAGCGATTTCGGCGCTCACCACCGCGGGTTTCATCCGCACCAGTGGTGACCTCAAGGCCGGGCGGCTCGTCGTCATGTTGACCGGCGGTGCTCAGGCCGGAGATTCAGTTGCCGACCGGGCGGCTGCAATCGCCTCCTTGGCAGCGCAGCTCAAGACCACCGCCGACGGTGTGGTGCTGGCCGGGCGTCAGGGCAGCGCCACCGAAGGCAGCGGGCCGGTTGGCGTCATCCGCGCCGACACCGCCGATAGTGCCAGTGTGACCACGATCGACGATGTTGATCTGGCCTCCGGCCGGTTGGCCACCGTTCTGGGGCTGGCCGAGCAGGATCTGGGCAAGGCCGGACGGTATGGCGTTGATCCGACCGCGCAGGCACGGGTGCCGAGTCTGGCCACCTGATTCACAACTTAAAAGGCCCGGTCCGGAGACTTTCGGACCGGGTTTTGTCTTTTCCCGGACGTCGACCGGCACGGGAGAGTCTGGTCACAGCGGCCGGTGCCAGCTGGGACGATGGGGAAGGCGCAGCAGCCGCCACGCCCGAACGCCATCCCAGCGTGCCGGAATGGCCCGTGGGCTGTTAGGGTGAAATCCCGTAAGTGATTGCCAAAAGGCGGTTGCGATTGCGGAACCGGGAGTCGTCTTGGCGCCATCAGCGCGTTCGACAAAGCACATCTTCGTCACCGGTGGGGTGGCCTCGTCAGTGGGTAAGGGTCTGACGGCGTCAAGCCTCGGCCAGCTCCTCACCTCCCGTGGATTGCGGGTGACGATGCAGAAACTCGACCCGTATATCAACGTGGATCCGGGCACCATGAATCCGTTCCAGCACGGTGAAGTTTTTGTCACCGAGGACGGCGCCGAGTGCGATCTGGACATCGGCCACTACGAACGGTTCCTGGACCGTGAGTTGACGGCCGACGCCAACGTCACCACCGGTAAGGTCTATTCGCGGGTGATTGCCCGCGAACGCCGCGGCGAATACCTGGGCGATACCGTCCAGGTCATCCCGCACATCACCAACGAGATCAAAGAGCAGATGCTCGCGATGTCGGCGCCGGACCCCGAGGGCCGCCGCCCTGATGTGGTGATCACCGAAATCGGCGGCACCGTCGGCGATATCGAGTCCCTGCCGTTCCTCGAAGCGGCTCGCCAGGTCCGGCACGACCTGAGTCGCGACAACGTCTTTTTCCTGCACGTATCGCTGATCCCGTATCTGGCGCCGTCCGGCGAACTCAAGACCAAGCCGACCCAGCATTCGGTGGCGGCGTTGCGCAATATCGGGATCCAGCCCGATGCCCTGGTCTGCCGCAGCGACCGCGAGATCCCGGACAGCATGAAGGCCAAGATCTCGATGATGTGCGATGTCGATCTGGAAGCCGTTGTTTCCTGCCCGGATGCGCCGTCCATCTACGACATCCCTAAGGTGCTGCACACCGAGGGCCTGGACGCCTACGTGGTGCGCCGGTTGAATCTGTCGTTCCATGACGTGGATTGGACCGTCTGGGGCGGATTGCTCGACCGCGTCCACAAGCCGACCGAAACAGTTCGAATTGCCTTGGTGGGTAAGTACATCGACCTACCGGATGCCTACCTGTCGGTGACCGAGGCGCTGCGCGCGGGTGGCTTCGGCAACTACACCAAAGTCGAGATCAAGTGGGTGCCTTCCGATGACGCCCTGACCCCGGCCGGGGCTGCAGCGGCGCTGTCCGATGTCCAGGGTGTGCTGGTGCCCGGCGGATTCGGTGTCCGCGGCATCGAAGGCAAGCTGGGCGCCCTGACCTATGCCAGGACGAACAAGATCCCCACCTTGGGACTGTGTCTGGGGCTGCAGTGCATGGTGATCGAAACCGCGCGCAACCTCGCCGGTCTGGGTGGCGCCAATTCCGCAGAGTTCGATGCGAACGCGGCCGACCCGGTGATCTCCACGATGGCCGACCAGACCGACGTCATCGCCGGTGAGCGCGATATGGGCGGAACCATGCGCCTTGGTGCCTATCCCGCAGCGCTGGTCGAAGGATCGCTGGTTGCGCAGATCTATGGCGAGACACTGATTTCCGAACGCCACCGGCATCGCTACGAGGTGAACAACAGGTACCGCCCCACGCTGGAGAAGGCCGGTTTGCGAATCTCCGGTACGTCTCCTGACGGGCATCTGGTGGAGTTCGTGGAGCTGGATAGGGAACTGCACCCGTTCTATGTCGCCACTCAGGCACATCCGGAGCTCAAGTCCCGCCCCACCCGACCGCATCCGCTGTTTGCCGCCTTCATTCGGGCCTCGTTGGATTACCTGGAATCCGAACGCCTGCCGCTGGATGCTTCTGCGGAACTCGAGCTGCCCGAAGTTGTGGTCGGTAACTGACATGTCCGCACCGGAAGTTCCTGTGTTCACGGTCCTGAATTCGGTTCGCGCCTTCGACGGCAAGATCGCCCGGGTCCGGGTCGATGAGGTGTCGATGCCGGGCGGCGGGAGTGCCAAGCGCGAGGTCGTCGAACATGATCGCGCCGTCGCGGTGGTGGCGCTGGATGAGGAGAACAACATTCTGCTCGTCGAGCAATATCGGCATCCTTTCCGTCGGCGCCTGTGGGAACTGCCGGCCGGGTTACTCGATGTCGAAGGTGAACCACCGCAGGTGGCCGCTGCCCGTGAATTGGCCGAAGAGGTCGGCTACGCCGCTCACGACTGGCTGGTGCTGGTCGACGTCGCCGCGTCTCCGGGTTTCACCGACGAGGCCGTCCGGGTGTTCCTGGCGCGGGGTCTTTCGATTATCGGACGGCAGGGTGACATCACCGATGAAGAGGCTGATCTGAAACTGGTGCGGGTACCGCTCGCGGTGGCCGTGGCCGCCGTGATGAACGGCGACATCATCAATGGCGCAACGGTATCCGGAATTTTGTCGGCACACATCGCCCTACATGACGGTTTGGATCTTCGAGCTGCGGATGACCCCTGGGTGTCCGGCCCGGCGGTGCCACGGGAACATCATGAGGAGATCGGCGACGCCGGCGGCATCATCGCGCACAGTCTGAGCCGTGACTGAAGTAGCTCCGGAGCTCGCTGCGGCGTTGTCCACCTACCTGGACCACCTGGCAGTGGAACGGGGGGTGGCGCACAACACCCTGGTGTCCTATCGGCGCGACCTGACCCGGTATGTCGAATACCTGACAGCCAATGGGGTTGGTGCTCCGGCACAGATTTCGCCGGGACAGGTCTTGGAGTTCCTGGCCAGATTGCGATCCGGTTCCGATGAGCGGGTTCCGCTGGCCGCATCCTCTGCCGCCCGAGCGGTGGTGGCGGCTCGAGGCTGGCATAAATTTCTGGCTCTGGAAGGCACCGTGGTGTCGGACGTGTCCCGGGATGTGCACCCACCGACACCGGGGCGACGGTTACCCAAGGCGCTCCCGATCGAGGAGATCACCGCGTTGGTGGAAGCAGTGTCCGGCGACGAACCCAGGTCATTGCGAGATCGCGCGATCCTGGAGTTCTTATATGCCACCGGGGCCCGAATATCGGAGGTGATCGGACTCGACCTGGACGATCTGGATCTGACCTCATCGACGGCAAAATTGCGCGGCAAGGGTTTCAAGGAGCGATACGTCCCAGTCGGTTCGTATGCGGCTATGGCGCTGGGGGCATATTTGGTGCGCGGGCGGCCGTCCCTGATCAGTGCCGGCGGCCGCTCCTCGCATGCGGTGTTCCTCAATGCCCGTGGTGGCCGGTTGTCCCGTCAGGCGGCCTGGATGATCTTGCGAGCCGCCGCGGAGCGCTCCGGCATCCCTGGGCTGGCTTCGCGGGTGTCTCCGCACACCATGCGGCATTCCTTCGCCACTCACCTGCTGGAGGGCGGCGCTGATATTCGCTCGGTGCAGGAGCTGCTGGGGCATGCCTCGGTGACCACGACCCAGGTCTACACATTGGTCACGGTTGATACGTTGCGTGAGGTCTATGCCACGGCGCACCCGCGGGCCCGGTGAGATTCTGGTGCTCAGTATTAGGCCGCACCACGACTTCTTCACTGCACCACGATTGCATTAAGGCACACCGACTGCAGTCGATGT
>JBBSRY010000073.1:0-7958 GCA_038242595.1 Mycobacteriales bacterium | reverse complement strand
TGGCAGCCATGCCAAGGATCTCGATGGCGCCCAGGTTGGCTGAAATGAAGGCCAGACCCGTCACCCACGCCGGCAGCGAGCGGCCCGACAGCAGGAAGTCCTCACTGGTAGCCACGGCACGTCGGGCGAGCACGCCGATAGCGATGACCAAGATGAAGTAAATCGCCAGGATCGAGTAGTCGAAGAGATTGGTGTCCAACCTCGCCATGGCGTCGCCCCTCTACGTGTATTCGAGCAAATCGCCGTTAGGTTATGGCTTACACGCAGCCGCTGGCTAGCCCGGATCTTTCGTCGGACCCTTGTTGATCATGGTTTCGGCGCTGGAGGTGCTGTCTGTGTCTGATTCTGGCATCGGGGTGTGACAGTGCACCCGGTGTGTCGTGTCGGGTGGGCGCGGGTTCCACGGTCCGGGGTGTGGCTGGTCGGTCTTGAGCAGGGGTCGCGGGGGTTCAGCCGGGGACGGCGAGGGCTCGGAGCCGGTGCATGGCGTCGGTGATGAGCTGGGCCCACGGGGCTTTTTCGGCGAGGTGGAGCAGGATGCGTCGTCCGGTGGAGGCGAGGGCGGCGGGGACGGTGAAGATCCGCAGCCGGAGCCGTTTCGGCTCCCAACGGCGGGCCTCGTGGTTGTGCAGGGCGAGCATCTGGGTCCAGGCGGTGAGCTCGGCGGCCAGCATCACGATGGCGCACCAGATTTGGTTCTGGGCGAAGTCGTGCAGCGGCAGGTTGGTCAGGCCGGTGTCTTTGGTGTTGCGGATCCGGTCCTCGGCGCGGGCCCGGCGGCGGTGCCGCAGCTCGAGGTCGGGGAGTTGTCCGCGGGTGGTGTTGGTGGCGAACGCGGTGACGCGGAGTCCGTCCACATCGGTCAACCGGAGCTGCGCGCCGGGGTGGGGTCGTTCCTTGCGGGCGATCACCCTCATCCCTTGCGGCCAGCCGGTCAGGTCGAGCAGATCGGTGAGTTCGGCGACCCAGGCGCCGTCACGGACCTGGTCATAGGCGTCGTAGGCCGGCGTCCACACCGACTCGGGGATCTTGGTCAGCAGCTCCGGTGTCGAGTCGGGCAGCCCGAACCCGACCGAGTACGACAGTCGTTGCCCGGTGAGCCAGTCGAGGAAGGCGTGGGTCGAGCCGGCGCCGTCGACCCTCACCAGCACCTTCCGGCCCGGCCGGAGCCCAACCCGGTGACCCGGCAGCTGCCGCAACGCGGCTTTGACGACGTCGATGTGGTCCTGGGCGGTGTTCGAGCCGGCGTTGCCGGGCCGCAACCGGATCTGCAACGGCTCCCCGGTCCCCTCAGGGCCGTGGTCGACGAACACACACAACGGGTGGAACCCGAACCCGCGTTTGAATGTGGGCTTCGCGTTCTCCTTCTCCGAGTGGGACCCGACCAAGGTGGCGTCCACGTCCAGGATCAGCGGTTGCCCGGCGTCGGTGCCGTGATCAGGTGCATGCTCACCGGCCAGACCCCACACAGCGGCCCGAGCCGCGGCCCGGGCGGTGTCGATCGCCTTCAACGCCGCGTCGGCATCGGCGGCCAGGACATCGATGGTGTGACACCGTCGGGTCGGACGCGACCCAACCATAGACGCCCGGTTCGGCGCGGAGGAGCGCGATGTCGGCGAGGCAGTCCCCGCCCAACGCCAACGTGACCGCCAGATCCAGCACGACCTTCGCCGGGTCATGGACCGCGGTCGGCTTACGCCATCGACCCAACGCCGCCGACAGCTCCTGGCCTAACCCGCTGGCCCGGATGGTCTCGGTCAGCAGCACCCCACCGGCCTGACCGACCGCCGAAACCCGGCTGGTGTCGACAAGGAGACGCGGATAGAACCCGATAGTCTTCTTCACCTGAAAGGTGCTCCTCGATTAGGCCGAACAGATCCCTAGACAAGATCCATTCTCCCTGGTCAGGGGCACCTTTCTCATGATTAACACCCAGGTCAGACTCACCGCCATGAAAGCCCCGGGCTAGTGCCGTGGGACGCCGGGTTGACTACCTCGATGACCCCAACGCCCCCGACCCGAGGCAAATGGCCTCGTTCCGTCGGCGAACGCCGTTGTCACCAATGACGAAGGTGCGATTCTTCTGATCCGCCGCACCGACAACGGCAACTGGTCTCTCCCCGGCGGTGCAATGGATTTTGGCGAGTCTCTTGGTCAGACCGCGGTAAGAGAGACTCTCGAGAAGACAGGAATCGAGATCCAGCTCACCGGCATCTACACCAACCCCGGACATGTACTTGAGTACACAAGCGACGGTGATGTGCGGCAAGAGTTTTCTGTCGTTTTCACGGCCAAACCGACAGGCGGTGAGCCGACGCCGAGCTCCGAGTCATCTCACGTGGAGTGGGTAGCGCCAACCGATGCACAGGACCTGCAAAGGCATGTTTCGATGGAGAAGCGAATAGAGCGCTTCCTCGCAGGAGACGCCGCACCTTATTGGGATTGTTTTGCCAGCAGGCTCTCCACGTGAGCGACCGTCAAGCGCAGTTCTGGAGCGGCCCGCAAGATCGATCGATGAACGGCGTCATCTGGCTCGTACCCTTCAAAGAAGTCGGCCAAGCGCTCGTCGATGGTCATGCGCACTCCGTCGAGTCCTACCATCATGTCGCAGTACGTCAGTACGGCAAGTGGCTTGGACGCTGGCCGAGCAAACTCGGCGACGAGTTCGAAGAGGCATCCCCGTTCCGCCGCCTCGATCGCGGCATTCGAGTGATACGCCACCAGGGCGGTGACAGCTGCGGGATATCCAGTCGTGACGAGAAATTTGGCACCGTCGAGGGGGTGAAAACCGGTGGTTACGGCTTGTGTCGCGTAGCAGATTTGGTGTCGTTGGCGAACCAGATGGTGACCGAGTTTCGGCAGCGCGTCACCCGGACCCGGCTCGGACGACGCGGCACCACCGTTGGTCGGGTGTGGAACAACCGGCTGCTGTTGTTGACCGGTGCCGATCACCTGTCGGATAGGCAGTGGGACCGGTTGATGGCCGGGTTCGACACCACGATCGTGACCGCCGACCCGACCGGGGAGCTCGGGGCTGCGTGGGGGGTGAAGGAACGCCTGCGGCTGCTGCTGGGCGAGCACGAGCCGTCCAAGATCCGGTGGCGGCTGGCCGACTGCTACGACACCGTGATCACCGCCGACATGGCCGAGGCCACCCGCCTCGGCGCGACGATCCAGACCTGGTGGCCCGCGATCCTGGTCGCGTTGACCGAGCAGGTCACCAACGCCCGCACTGAAGGTTCAACCGGATCATCAAGCAGGTCAAACGCATGGGCTGCGGCTACCGGAACATGATCAACTACCAACGACGTATCCTGACCCACATCGCGGTCACCCGACCGTGCCGATCAGCCGCATGACCGGGGGGTCAACCCCGCTCAAACTCGAAGAGCCGGCTTGGAACCCTGGTGGTCGGCGACGGCGGTGACGACAACGGCGATGATCACGCCGACTGGGAGGCCGCGGCGTTTACCTGCTCCTCATAGTGCATCAGGGTCGGTTCAGTCGACCCGGCAGCTGCGCAGGATGGTCAACGTCAGTGCTTGCGTCACGGTGATCAGCTCGGTGACGGAGACCGATTCGTCGGCGCCGTGGGCGCGGTGGATGTTGCCCGGGCCGTAATGCAGGGTGGGGATGCCGGCCGCGGCATAGAGCCGCAGGTCGCTGCCGTACGGGGCACCCCGCTCCAGCGGTGGCGGCTGGCCGGTGGCATCGGCGTGGGCCCGGCCAACCACCTCCAGCAGGGGATGGTGGAAGGGTAACGAGCCGCCACGGAACTGGCCACCTGGCCAGCTGACCACCGGCGGATGGTCACGAAGCCAGTGATCATCCGCCGCCGCCTCGGTCACGGCTTGTTCAAACTCGACCTGGGCCGTGTGCGGGTCCTCGTCAATACGCAATCCGTAGCGTCCGTCGGCGACCAACAGGTCCGGCACGCTGCTGGCCCAGTCACCTGCCTGGACGTGTCCGACCGACAGCGGGTACGGGACCGGGTATTCGGTCATCAGCGGTTCGACGAGCTGGTTGCGCTTGTCCTGGAGGCGTGCCAGTGCGCTGTGGATGACGAGGTAGGAGTCGAGCGCACTGGATCCCGCGTACGGAGCGCTGCCATGGGTGCCGAGTCCGGACACTTCGATCCGGAAGGTCAGAGAGCCGGCGTTGGCCGTGATGATGGTGCCGTCAGTTGGTTCGGTGATGATGCAGGCATGACCACGATAACCACGGGCTAGGGTACCGAAGGCTCCCAGCCCGCCGTCCTCCTCGCCGATCACCGAATGCAGGGCAATCCCGCTGGGCAGGTCGATTCCTGACGCCCGGATCGCTTGCAGGGCGGCGATGTTGGCGACCATGCCGGCCTTCATGTCACAGGCTCCGCGAGCAATGATCAGCCGGTCCGCGCCCATCCCGGTGATCCTGGGGATGAACGGGGCGCCGGCCCATCGGGTCTCGTCGCCCGGCGGGACCACGTCGGCATGGGCCTGCAACACGAGTGCCGGCACCTCGCCGGGATTGCTAGAGGCCACCAGTCCCCAGGCCTCGCGCCGGTCCACCTCCACGCCGGGGAAGTCCGGCCGCTCGGCCAGCTCATTCAGATCCATCGACCAGAGGTCCACATCCAGGTCCAGGGCCGCCATCCGTTCGGCCAGTACCTGCTGGATCTCGATCTCGGCGTCGCTGCCGCCGATGCTCGGGATCCGCAGCAGGTCAAGCAGCAGGTTCACGGTTGCCTCGGTGTCGATGCACTCCAGCGCTTCCCTCTCGGACGTGTTCAGCACCCGAACACGGTACGCCGCACAGTCGGGCCGGCGCGCGATCACCACCACCTGACATTGCTCTTCTCTGGCCAGCTGGCAAGGGGAAAACGGCTGGCGCCGGTGCTCTAGGGTTGGTTCATGAGCTCTGCTGTCCTAACCGCAGTCGCCTGGCCCTATGCGAATGGGCCCCGGCACATCGGTCACGTCTCCGGTTTCGGTGTTCCCTCTGACGTCTTCTCCCGTTTCATGAGGATGTCCGGCCATGATGTGCTGATGGTCTCCGGCACCGACGAGCACGGCACGGCGATCCAGGTGCAGGCCGAACGGGAGAACATCAGCGCCCGGGCGGTGGCAGACAAGTACCACCGGGTGATTGCCGGTGATCTTCAGGGGCTGGGACTGTCGTACGACCTCTACACCCGCACTACCACGGCCAACCATTACCGAGTGGTGCAAGATATGTTCCTAGGTCTTTACCACAACGGTTATGTGGTGGCGAAAACAGCGATGGGGGCAGTCAGCCCGTCGACGGGGAGGACGTTGCCGGACCGCTACATTGAGGGGACCTGCCCCATTTGTGGTTACGACGGTGCCCGCGGTGATCAGTGTGACAACTGCGGCAACCAGCTCGATCCTGCTGACCTGAAAAATCCCCGCTCCAAGATCAATGGTGAAACCCCGAAATTTGTCGAGACCGAGCATTTCTTCCTCGACCTGCCGGCGCTGGCCGAATCCTTGGGTGACTGGCTGTCCACCCGCACCGACTGGCGGCCCAATGTGCTCAAGTTCTCGGCCAACCTGTTGAAGGATCTTAAACCGCGACCAATTACTCGCGATCTTGACTGGGGGGTGCCGGTGCCGCTGGACGGCTGGCGCGATCAGCCGATGAAGCGGATCTATGTCTGGTTCGATGCGGTGATCGGCTACCTATCGGCATCGGTGGAGTGGGCCCGGCGGACCGGTGACCCGGATGCCTGGAAGAAGTGGTGGACCGACCCGGAGGCGCTCTCCTACTACTTTATGGGTAAGGACAACATCGTCTTCCACGCGCTCATCTGGCCGGGCATGCTGCTGGGGCAGAATGGTGCCGGAGACCGCGGCGGCCAGGTCGGAGCACTGGGCGAGCTGAACCTGCCGAGCGAGGTGGTGTCGAGTGAGTTTCTGACCATGAGTGGTTCGAAGTTCTCCACCAGCCGGGGCAAGGTCATCTATGTCGGTGACTTTCTGAACGAGTTTGGCGCCGATGCGTTGCGTTACTTCATCTCGGTGGCCGGGCCGGAAAGTTCCGACACCGACTTCACCTGGGACGAGTTCGTCCGGCGGACCAACTTTGAGCTCGCTAACGAGTGGGGCAACCTGGTCAACCGGTCGATTTCGATGGCCCACAAGAATAACGGCGCAATCCCGACCCCGACCGATGTCCTCACCGTCGACGCGGCGTTGCTGCAGAGCTCCGAGGACGCCTTCGGTGTGGTGGGGGGCCTGCTGGGCAAGAGCAGGTTTAAGGCGGCCTCGACCGAGGCGATGAGAGTCGTGACGGCCGCCAACCGTTACCTGTCGGACCAGGAACCCTGGAAGCTCAAGAACGACACTGATCGACGCGACACGGTGCTGCACACCGCCCTGCAGGTGGTGTCGGATGCCAACACCTTGCTCACCCCGTTCCTGCCGCATGCGGCGCAAAAGGTGCATGAGGCATTGGGTGGCGACGGAGTCTGGGCAGCGCAGCCGGAGATCCGCCAGGTCAGCGAGGACGGAGGCGAAGAGTATCCCGTCCTGATGGGGAACTACGCCGCCGAGAAGGCCCGGTGGCAGAGCCTGCCCATTGCGGCCGGCCGTCCGCTGGCCAAGCCGTCACCGCTGTTCGCCAAGCTGGAGGAGAGCCTGGGCCAGACCGGCCCCAAGTGGGCGCCAGTTCACCCGGACTGACGCATCGCGGAGACCGGGCCGGATAGCCGGTCTGAGTATCATGCGGTCATGGCTGTCTCTTCGTCGGCAACCGGCGGATCTCCTTCGGTCAACGCGCTCGCGGTCGACCTGGTGGTGATGGCTGCCCGGTTCACCCGTTATGCGGCACGGCAATCCCGAGCCGTCGAAGCGACCGCCGTCTGGCGCGCGTTGGCCATCTTGGAGGAGCACGGCCCGATGCGGGTCAGTGACTTCGCCGAAATTGACCGGTGTTCACAACCCACGGCCACCACGATGATGCAGCGGCTGGAACAGTCCGGAAGAGTGCAGCGAGTTCCAGATCCCAGTGACGGCCGGGCCACGCTCCTCAGCCTTTCCGCAATGGGCCGCCGCAAACTGACCGAGCTCCGATCCGGGGTGGCCACCGGTCTCGGGCCTCAGCTGGAACAGCTGAGCGGCGAGGAACGATCCGAGCTCGAGGCTGCGGTCCGTACCATTGCCAAGTTGATCTCGCCCGATTAGTCGAGATATGTCTGGATGACGCGGACGAAGTCGGCCGCTGCCGCCTCGACGTCCAGGTCCAGTGCCACATCCACCAGTGGCCAGGACTCCTGGACGCCGTGCAGGTGATCCTCCCCGACGGCGGTGCGTTGGTCAACGATGGTCTGGCCGCGGCCGATACCGGTCAGGCTGACTTGCATGGGCAGTCGTCGGAGGGTGAAGAGGGATGGGTTGGCCAGCATGACCAGGGCGCCAGCATCGCCGATCAAGCCGGAGGAGGTGCCGTGGTTGGCGTCGGTGCGCTGGACTCGGCGGAGCAGTAGCTGACCAGCCAGCCGGGTGGCCGGGTGGGACGTGTCAGCCAGCTGGCGCGCGGTCTGCTCGGCAATGACCAACCGGGTGAAGACGTCGAGGCCGTACATCTGCAGGGCCACCCCAGAGTTGAGCACGATCGCGGCTGCCTCGGGATCGTGCCAGATGTTGAACTCGGCAACCGGCGTGGCATTGCCACCGCTGGCTGAGCCGCCCATGAAGACAATGCGCTCCAGCGTGTCGACCACATCCGGGTGCTGGCTGAGTAGCAGCGCGACATTGGTTTGCGGTGCCAGCGCGACCAGGGTGACCGGATCCGCGGCCCTGAGAATCTGCTCATACAAGATGTCGGTCGCTCCGAGCGACGAACATGTCCGGTGCGTCTCGGGCAGCGCGATATCTCCCAAGCCGTCCGAGCCATGGACATGGGAGGCGTGTCGAGCCTTCTCCAGCAGCGGACGGGACGCCCCGGCTGCAACCGGA
>JBBSRY010000072.1:0-7966 GCA_038242595.1 Mycobacteriales bacterium | reverse complement strand
ATGGATCTGGACACACTCACCTGGGATGAGTCCATCGCGGCCGATATGGGCATTCCGATGTCGATGCTGCCGGAGATCAAATCCTCTTCCGAGGTCTACGCCGAGGTTCGCCCCGGCGGTGTGCTGCGTGGAGTTCCAATCGCCGGCATCCTGGGCGACCAGCAGGCCGCAACCTTCGGTCAGGCCTGCCTGTCCCCCGGCGAGGCCAAGAACACCTATGGCACCGGCAACTTTATGTTGCTCAATACCGGCACCGAGAAGGTTCCGTCCAAGAACGGTCTGCTCACCACGGTCTGCTACAAGATCGGAAACCAGCCGACGGTGTACGCCTTGGAAGGTTCTATTGCCGTCTCGGGTTCGCTCGTCCAGTGGGTCAGGGACAACCTCGGACTGATCGGCTCCGCGCCCGAGATCGAGACCCTGGCAAAGAGTGTCGAGGACAACGGTGGCTGCTACTTTGTGCCCGCATTCTCCGGCCTTTTTGCGCCCTACTGGCGCAGTGATGCCCGCGGCGCGATCGTCGGGTTGACCCGGTATGTCAACAAGGGTCACATCGCCCGCGCAGTGCTGGAGGCAACCGCCTTCCAGAGCAAAGAGGTGCTGGATGCGATGAACGCCGATTCCGGTGTCGACCTGACCGCTCTGAAGGTCGATGGCGGCATGGTCGTCAACGAAACTCTGATGCAGTTCCAGGCCGAGATCCTTGGCGTGCCGGTCATTCGGCCCGTTGTCGCCGAGACCACCGCTCTGGGTGCTGCGTACGCTGCCGGCTTGGCCGTCGGGTTCTGGGAGACCGAGGACGATATTCGCAATAACTGGGCCGAGGACAAACGCTGGGAACCCAATATGGATCCGGGAGCCCGCGACAAGGCCTTTGCGATGTGGAAGAAGGCTGTTACCAAGACCTTTGACTGGGTAGAGGAAGAGTAGGGCAGCTGTTTGTTGCTGCCACCCAGTGTCGGTCCCGCCACCCGAGTACAAACTTGAGTGGCGGGACCATTTGCGTCTGTGAGTCTCTTGTGTGCTGCCGTCGTCGTAGACCAACCCCAGCGCCAGCAGCATGGCTGAGAATCAAAACCAGGTACTGCAATAGGTCCTTTCGGCGGAGCGGAACAGCACATCGGCCCGGCCAATTGCGCCGCTCGTGTGCTCATCCACCAAACCGGCAGCGTGTAGATCCGACATGGCAAAGGCCCCCAGATACAACGATCCCAGGACGCCGGCCGATACGGTGAGATCGGCCGACTCCTGGGTGAGAGCACACGTCGCGCCATCGGGCGTCATGTCCAGTGCGAAGCGTCCGGCAGCAAATCCAGCCGGATCCACCACCTCCACCACGATCCGTCCGGCAGTGGAGTACCTTCGTGCGGTCAACATGCCCGGCACATCCAGCGGACGTACCCACAGGAAGTCGGCGCGATGGGTGTATTCCACCTGGCGAGCATCCAAGAGCAGCCAGGGCAACAGGTCTCGTGCTGGCCGATCACCAACCCTTATCGTGGTCACCATATCCAGGCTCAGCAGATGCGACCACAGCAGGGCCTCAGCCTGATCGTGAGCGAAGTAGAACATTTGCACGGTGATTTCACCGGTGAGTAGCCGCGAGTTGGAATCCCCGCGGTTGTACTGGAACCGAATAAGCCCCACCGGGGTGTCATTCTGATCCAGTGCCTGGACGAAGAATCCTGGCTTCGGCTCGGTCCAGCTGGGGTAGCGAATTATCCCGAAGTCGATATCCCAGAACCGATCCGGTCGAAAGATCTCGCCGGCAAAGCGGGACCGGCCCGCTTCGAAGACCAGCGGTGCGACTGCGCGGGCGGTGGCCGCATCCACATAGTCTGTCCTACCGGCACTCATCCGAGACAACTTGGCCGCCTTGATGTTCACCGTTGCCGATTGATGTTCGGTCGCGGCGCCATAGCCGAATCGTCCATAGATGGGCCATTCGGCGGCGATCAGGATGCTAGCCGCTTCGCCGCGTTCCTTGGCACCGGCCAGGTCGCCCAGCACCATTCGCGAGGCCAAACCGCGCCGTCGGTGTGTCGAGGTGGTGGTGACTGCGGTCAGCGCGGCGACGTCGATGGAACCGCCACCGGGCACTGTCATTTTGGTCGGAAAACTCCGCAGCGTTGAAACAACTCTGCCGCCATCGAAACCGGCCCATGTTCGATCCAGGTAGAGGCCGGGTCGACGGGCTTCGGCATCGATTTCGCCGCCGGGGTTCATTAATCCGGTATTGACGGCGCCGCTCCACGCGGCCACCTCGTCGTCGGTGATGGTCCTGACCTCGATCTGCATGACCATCACCGTAGGCCGCGACCCATCGACCGCATAGGTATTTAGCTCAGACTGGCCAAGCGCCGGCACGCCTCGTCAATGACGTCGTCGGCCTTGCAGAAAGCAAATCGCACCACATGACGCCACTGGCCACGGTCCTGAGCAAAAACCTCAGTGGGAATGGCCACCACACCGGCTCGCTCCGGAAGCGCTCGGCAAAATGCCATTCCGTCGGATTCGCCGATACTGCGTAGATCCGCCAGCACAAAATAGGTGCCCTGTGGAGACATCACGTCCAGCCCAGCGGCGCGAAGCCCGACGCAAAGCCGGTCCCGCTTGCTCTGCAAATCCGAGGCCAGCGCAGCCACCCAAGCGGACTCCTCCCGCAGCGCATGGGCGATGGCCGGCTGAAACGGCGCCCCGCCGACAAAGGTCAGGAATTGTTTGACCGCGCGTACTGCCGCGACCAACTCGGCCGGGCCGCAGACCCAGCCGATTTTCCAACCGGTGGTATTGAATGTCTTACCGCTGCTGGATATGGTCAGCGTCCGCTCGGCCATCCCGGGAAAGGTTGCCAGCGGAAGGTGTGGCACCCCGTCGAACACCAGGTACTCATACACCTCATCGGTCAGCACCAGCAGATCCCGCTCGACGCAAATTCGGGAAATACCCTCCAGCTCCTGGCGAGTCAGCACCGTGCCGGTCGGATTGTGCGGGCTGTTGATGAGTACCAGCCGGGTGCGTTCGGTGATGGCGGCGGCGAATTCATTGATGTCAACGCCGAGTCGGCCGTCACCGGTGGGGCGCAAACTGACGCTGACATGGCGTGCCCCGGCCATCGCAATCACCGCCGGGTAGGAGTCATAACCCGGGTCCAGGGTGATGACCTCGTCACCGGCTTCGCACAGGGCGATGACGGCGGCAGCGATGGCCTCGGTGGCACCAACAGTCACCAGGATCTCGTTGTCCGGGTTGAACACCTGGCCGTACTCCCGCCGGCGCGCGTGCGCGATGGCGCTGCGCAGCTCCAGCGTTCCCGGCCCGGGCGGGTATTGATTGACGCCGGTGGCGATCGCATTACGGGCGACCTCCAACATCGCCGGGGGGCCGTCGGAATCCGGAAAGCCCTGCCCCAGATTGATCGAGCCGGTGGCAACGGCCAGCGCGGACATCTCGGCGAAGATCGTCGAGGTGAATGGCTGCAGACGGGGAACCAAGGGATTTCGGGTGACCGACATGCCCTCATTCCTACCCGGTAGGCCAACCTGTGACCTCAGTAGGGGACACATAGAGGGCTGACCGGAACCGGACTGGGTAACACTGAGGGCGTGAGCAACCTCCCCACCTCGACCGCCGGTTTGCAATTTGGCGGGTTGACCACCGCAGCCGATGTCGAGCGCCTCCGCGCGTTGAAGAGAATGAAACTTTTCGCCACCTCCCTATTGGGACTGATGGCGATTATTTTTGTGCTGGCGTGGTTGTTTCAGGACGAACATCCGTGGCTCGGCTATGTGCGAGCGGCGGCGGAAGCCGGAATGGTTGGCGCGCTGGCTGACTGGTTCGCCGTCACCGCGCTATTTCGGCATCCATTGGGTCTGAAGATCCCGCACACCGCGATTATTCCGGCAAAGAAGGAAGCAATCGGCACCTCGCTCAGCGAATTTGTGGCCGACAACTTTCTGAATGAAGCCGTGGTGCGGGACAAGCTGTCCCGACTCTCGCTGTCCCGGCGTGTAGGTTCCTGGCTGGAGTCGGAGGGCGGCGCAGCACGGGTGAGTCAGGAGATGTCCAACGCCATCGGGGGCGTGGCCAATATCCTGCAGGACGACCAGATCTCAGAGGTACTGGCGTCATTGGTGAAACAAAAGGTGACCGACACCGTGGTCGGGCCGCCCCTGGGCAAGATCGCCGGCCGGGTGGTCGCCCGCGGAGATCACCACGAACTGGTGGATCTGCTGGTCGAACGCATCCTCAGTTGGGTGCAGCGCAATGAGTCACTGGTTTCCGGGGCGGTGACCAGGCAGGCGCCATCCTGGTCTCCGAAATTTCTGGATTCGATCGTCAGCGACAAACTTTATCGAGAAGTGGAGAAGTTCGTGCGGGGAGTGAAAGAGAATCCGGAGCACAAAATTCGGATCGCACTGGATGACTTCTTGATCGAACTAACCGAAGATCTGCAGCACGACGAGACAACCATCGCACGGGTGGAAGCGGTCAAGCTGCAGGTGGTGAATAATCCGCAGATCCAGAATCTGGCCGGTTCGGTGTGGTCATCAGTGAAGGCCACCCTGCTCGATGCCACCGGCGATGCCAACTCCGTGCTACGCCTCAAGGTGGTATCGTCTTTGCAGGGTCTGGGACGAAAGTTATTGCAAGACAGCGATTTTGCTACCAAGATCGATCGCTGGATCGCCGATGCCGCCGGTTATGTCGCGACCAGATACAGCCGGGAGATTGCCGGCATCATTGACGAAACGGTAGCCAAATGGGATGGCGATGCCACCAGTCAGAAGATTGAATTGTTGGTCGGACGGGATCTGCAGTTCATCCGGATCAACGGCACCGTGGTTGGCGCCCTGGCCGGTCTGGTGATCTACACGCTGGCGCACAACATTCTCGGCTGACTGCGGTGTTGCCTGAATCTGGCGCAGCCGTGATGATCTAGCCATGTTCAACTCGCTGACCCGGCCACCGATCACCCTTGGCCACGTGGTGCTTGACACCCCGCAACCGGCCGAATTGGCCGAGTTCTACGCCGAACTGCTGGCTTGGGAGATCACCAGATCAGAGGATGACTGGGTGGAGATCCGCGGAGATTCCGGTGCTTGCATCGGGTTTCAGCTGGCTCCGGATTTCATCCCAACCACCTGGCCGGACCCGGAGGTGCCGATGCAAATCCATCTCGATCTGGATGTGCCCGATCTGGACGAGGGTCAGCGGTGGGCCGAATCCCTCGGCGCCACCTATCTGGACGGGCCGGATAACAACCCTGGGTTCCGGGTATTCCAGGACCCCACCGGACACTTGTTCTGCCTGTGTCTGATTCGGGAGAACTGATTCTCGAGCGACACCGTTCTTGAGCGCCACCGTTCTTAAGTGCCACCGTTCTTAAGTGCCACAGTGGTGACGAGAAATGTTCGACCGTAAGCAATATCACCATCTTTCTGCGAAGCCGGTTGCTTCGTAGACGGTAAAACGCCGATGGCAAGATGGGGCTTTCGAAAAGCTGAGACTGGGATGAGGCAGGGTGCAGGAGTGAGATTCGTACCGCTGACACCGCCGGCGCTGGCCAGAGAGTTGGCCCATTGGATCGATGGACAGGGGCCCGGTCGGCTGCGGATCGGATTCGATGGCTTTGCCGAAGTCGGAACCGGTGAACTGGCCGACATGGTGGCGGCGGAACTGACTGCTGTGCAGCGTCCGGTCGTGAGGGTGTCGACGGACTGGTGGTGGCGCAGTGCCGCGCTGCGGTTGGAATACGGACGGCAGGATCTGCAATCCAGGATGCAGGGCTGGGTCGACGTCGGGTCGCTCCGCCGAGAGGTGTACCAACCATTGGGGCCCAATGGTTCTGGTCAATATCTGACCCAGCTCAAGGATCGGGTGACGGATCGGGCGATTCGCCAGGAATATCGGACGGCAGCAACCAATGCCGTGCTCATCCTGGACGGGGCGTTACTGCAAACGCATCAGCTGGATTGGGATGCGATGGTACAGATCGGTGTCTCGGTCGGCCGGCTGGAACGTGCGCTACCACCGCAGCGGCAGTGGGAGCTGGAAGCCGTGCACGAGTATCGGGACAACTTCCTGCCAGCCCATCCGGTTTCCGGACCGATGGTCGTCATTTCCTATGAGCACCCGGCAACTCCGGCCGTTCGAGGCCTTGACCTGCGTTAGCAGGGTGCTTGCAATTGCAAGCACTAACGGTTACGGTGGAATCATGCAGTTGGAAACGGTTGCAGATAAACCAGAAATCGCACACATCCGAAGGAGGGGTCATGGACCTGGGACCGGTTCTTACTCCCGTTCGCGATCTGGGCGAGTTCATCCGAGATCAACGCACCCAAGCCCAGATCTCACTGCGTCAGCTCGCCGCCAAAGCCGGTGTTTCTAATCCCTATTTGAGCCAGGTGGAGCGTGGTTTGCGCAAACCCAGCGCAGACATCCTGGCCCAGATTGCCCACGGGTTGCAGATCTCGGTAGAGAGTCTGCTGACCAGAGCGGGAATTCTCGAACACGGCGACGATGTGCCGGCAGTGGTGGAGGCAGTGAATGCCGATCCGTTACTGACCGAACGTCAGAAGGTATCGCTGTTGGAGATTTACAACGCCTTCCGGCGGGAAGCGTTGGCGGCGGCCGCCTCTGCCCTGGATCAAGCAAAGGCCGATCTGCAATCCGATCTGGCGGTGGCCGACATCGCAGCCGAAGAATTGGCCGCGACCGCGGTGGCCAGGGCTGCTGACGTCATCGAGCCGACAGAGTAGACAACTAAGTTCTCACCGCACTGAAAACCTCACCGCACTCTACAAAAATCAAGTAGGAGAAGACATGTCGTTTATCACGGACATCCGCAATGTTTCTGAATCCGCTCTCGGTCAGCTGGCCGACCGATTCTCGGATCTGCCTCGCCCGCTGCTCGCCGCGATCGGCGCCGGCGACGTGGCCGTGGAGAAATTGGCCGAACTGCGCGAATCCCTGAGCGAAGGCTGGGATCTGGCACCGGTTTCCGATGCCGCTTCCAAGGCCACGTCCACGGTGACTTCCCTTGATGGCGACAAGCTTCAGGACCTGGCATCCGAGGCCAAGGACTTCGCCGAAGATCTGCCGGCCAGAGTGTCCAAGGTCGCCGCGGAGGTCGCTGAATCGGTCGAAAAGTTCGCCGCCGAAGCGCCGTCCAAGACTCAGAAGATGGTGGCTGAACTGCCGGACAAGGTCACCGAACTGCGCGCCGCGCTCTCCCCGGAGCAGCTCAAGGAAGCGGTCGAGGGTTACACCCAGTTGGCCGGAATGATCTACGGCAGCCTGGCCGATCGCGGTGACAAGACCTGGTCCAAGGTCGTCAAGACGGCCGATGTCACTGTTGTTGCCCCGGCCAAGACTGCAGTCCGGACCGCGGCCAGGGCCACTGCGCAGGGTGCAACACGCACCGTCACGGCGACCAAGGCCACTGCTACCAAGGCCGCCAACCGGGCCACCGCCACCAAAGCGTCGACGCCCAATCCGGTTGCCGTAAAATCGGCTGCCAAGGCAGCCACGCCGAAGCCGGCGCCCGCCCCCAAGGCTGCCGCCCCCAAGGCTGCCGCCCCCAAGGCTGCGCCGAAGACGGCAGACAGGCCAGCCGCTGCCAAAGCCGCGCCCAAGGTCGTCGGGAAGCCGGGCCAGAAGACGAACGCCGGTAAGTAAGGCCGGTAAGGAGAACTCTGGGAGTCGACACCAACGGCTGTTCAGAGTTGATTCACAACCACCGGGTTATGGCGGGTACGGACGCGTGCAAACGTGCCTGTGCCCGCTGTTCTTCCTTTCGCTGCGGGTCCGGCCGGCAGGAGCCAATCCTGCGGCGGACACCACGTAAGCTGAGGTGGTGGAAATCGTTCAACTGGTCGTCGTCCCCATCATGTGGGCGCTGGCCATCTTCGGCGCGCTGGTGGGGGCTTATGCGTTGTTCGACACGGTCGGCCGCCGGGCCGAT
>JBBSRY010000071.1:0-7971 GCA_038242595.1 Mycobacteriales bacterium | reverse complement strand
TGGATCATCAAGAAGAAGCTGATCGACCGGTATATGGCCAAGAACGGGATGGACCTGACCAGTCCCCGGGTGGCGCAGATCGACCTGACCTACCACGATGTGCGTCCGGGACGAGGGCTGTACTCGCTGTTGGCGGCCCGCGGTCAGGCCGCCCGAGTGGTGACCGACGAGCAGATCCAGGAAGCGACCACACTCGCGCCGCAGACCACCAGAGCAAAACTGCGCGGCGAGTTTGTTGCCGCCGCGCAGGACGCCGGCCGCGATTACACGGTGGACTGGGTCCATTTGAAGTTGAATGATCAGGCCCAGCGCACCGTTCTGCTCAAGGACCCCTTCAAATACGTGGATGACCGCGTGGACAAACTGATCGAGTCCATCTAGTGGCAAAAATGAAGGCCGAGCGACTGCTCAACCTCGTCATTGCGTTGCTCAATGCCAGCCGGTTCCGGGACGTGAACTGGATCCGCGAGCACGTGGACGGTTACGACAGCTCGGGTGGCGAGGAAAATCGCGAAAATTTCTTCCGCATGTTCGAGCGGGACAAGGGCGAGCTGCGGGATCTGGGGATCCCGTTGCAGACCAACGCCGACGGCGCGTATCGGATCCCGCCCGGGGAGTTTGCGCTGCCCGAGATGTCGTTCACACCGGCTGAAACAGCCGCGTTGGCGCTGGCCGGCCGGCTCTGGGAAACCACCGTTCTGGCCGAGGCCGGCTCCGGGGCGATCCGCAAACTGACCGATGCCACCGTTTCCGGATCGGATGTGGCCGAGACGGTGACCGCCGATACCGTCACCCTGCTCCAGCCGCGCGTGCGTACCTCCGATCCGGCGTTCGCTCCGCTGTACGCGGCCGTGCAGGCCCGCCGGGTGGTGACCTTCGACTACCGCAAGGGCACTACCCAGACTCCTGATCGTCGTCGCTTCCAACCCTGGGGATTGGTCAGTTGGAAAGGCCGCTGGTATGTCGTCGGCTTCGACGAGCAACGGCAGGCGCAGCGCACCTTCCGGCTTTCCAGGATCGCCTCGGAGGTGGTGCCGGTTGGCCGGGCGGGCGCGGTCAAGGTCCCGCCGGATCTGGATCTGATGTCGATCGTGATGAATTCGGTGCCGGCGGAAGTGCCGCGGGTGGCGGTGCTTCGGCTCGCCGACGGTACCGCCGCCGGCTTGCGACGCACGGCCACCGAACTGGCCACCGATCCGGATCATCCTGGCTTCGACCGGGTGCAGATCCAGATGGACCACCTCTGGGACACCGCGCGGACCATCACCGGTCTGGGACCCGATGCGGTCGTGGAGTCGCCGCCAGATTTGGTACACGCTGTCGTTCGATTACTGCAGGGCGCGCTGGGGGCGGTGCCGGTATGAGCGAGACAGCAACAGACCGGTTGGCCAGGGTGCTGGCGATGGTGCCCTATATTTCGCGCCGCCCGGGCGTTGCCATCAGCGATTTGGCCGAGGAATTCGGTGTCGACGATGCGCAGGTCGCCAAGGACCTTGATCTGCTGATGGTGTGCGGTTTACCCGGATATTTCCCCGACGATCTGATCGATGTGGTGCTCGATGAGGACGGCGGAACGGTCTCGATCGCCTTCGACGCCGGGCTGGAGCGACCGGTCCGTCTCACCCACGACGAGGCGGTGGCGTTGACGGTGGCGCTGCGCACGCTGGCCGGGCTGCCGGGTTTGGTCGATGCCGACGCGGTGTACTCGGCGCTGGCCAAATTGGAGCAGATCGGGGCCGGGGCCACCTCGGCACTGCAGATTGAGGCTGCCGCGCCGGCCGCCGCGCTGGGCACCGTGCGGGAGGCGCTGGACCTGGGCCGGCAGCTCTGGATCCGCTACTACACCGCTTCCCGGGACGCGCTGACCGAACGGACGGTGGACCCGTTCCGGTTGCTGGTGACCGATGGCCACTCCTACCTGGAGGCGTATTGCCATCGGGTGGAGGCGGTCCGGCATTTTCGGATCGATCGGATCGAGGAGGCCAGGGTTTTGGCAGAGCCGGCCCAGCAACCGATGTGGGTCGATGAGGAGGTCCCACAGCAGATGTTCCACCCGGACTTAACGGTGCCGCCGGTGACGCTGCTGCTGTATCCGCGGGCGCAGTGGGTGGCCGAGTACTACCAGGTCGAGCAGTTGCCATCGACCAAGGAGGGTGCGGTTCGGATCCAGATCCGACCGGCCGGTGACGAGTGGTTGGTCCGGCTTGTGCTCTCCCTCGGCGGCGCCGCCGTCATCGAGGATCGGCCGGATCTGGCGCGTCTGGTGGAGGAACGCGCCGAACTGGCCATCACTGCCTATTTGGATCCGAAAACTGGTGCGGTGGCGGAATTCCAATCCGATGAGGTGCCTGAGTCCGAACTACCCCCCGATCCATCCGCAGACTGACGACCTACCGGCAGCGCAATTCAAGGACGCGGTTGCCGCGTAAAGTTGTATTGACCCGACCAACTCTGGAGTGCGCGTGGCATGGTTTCGCCGGAAGTCCAAGGACCGGGCGGCCGACGGCAGTATGTCCCTCATGGAGCACCTGTACGAGCTCCGAAGGCGTCTGTTCTGGGCCGTCCTTACCATCGTGTTGGGAACCATCCTCGGCTTCATCTGGTTCAACAACGGTATTCCCGCGTTGGGAATCAAGTCTTTGGGCCAGCTTTTGAAAGAGCCTTATTGTGCGGCCGGTGTTCAGACGGCATTCAACATTCCGGGCCAGGACATCAAAGACTGCAAACTGCTGGCCCTTGGTCCGTTCTCCGGACTTCAACTTCAGCTCAAGGCAGCACTGATGGCCGGTGTGGTCTTCTCCTCGCCCGGTTGGCTATACCAAATCTGGGCTTTCGTGACCCCGGCACTGTTTCAAAAAGAGCGTCGATACGCGATCACCTTCGTCACGATGGGTGTGGTGCTGTTCGCGACCGGTGCCGTGTTGGCCTACTTGATCATTCCGGAAGCCTTGAAGGTGCTTCTCGGATTTGGTGGCGACGCCGTTCAACCGGCGCTGGAAGCCTCGCTCTACTACTCCTTCCTGATGACCCTGCTGATTGTTTTCGGGTTGTCCTTCGAGCTGCCGCTGTTCTTGATCGCACTGAATATCATCGGCGTGCTGAAGGGTAAGCAGATGGCCAAATGGCGCCGCTACGCCATCTTCGCCATCTTTGTTTTCGCTGCACTCGTGGTGCCCGGCAACGACCCGATCACGATGCTGGCGCTGGCGATCGCGCTGTGTCTGCTGTATGAGGTCAGCCTGCAATTCGCGAAATTCAATGACAAACGCAAGGGCCGTCAGGAGGCAGCGGCCTACGCCGAACTGCCCGATGACGAGGCTTCCCCCGAACCTCAAGCACCGTCGGCAACTCTCTGATGACCGATACCGATTCGCCGGCCGCTCGGTATCTTGCTTTCAAGGACCGGGCCAAGTACCCGGATCTGGGTGAGTTCCGCGCCGCGCTGTCGTTCGAACTGGACCCGTTCCAGGATCAGGGCTGCCGAGCTCTCGAAGAGGGTAGAGGTGTTCTGGTCTGCGCGCCGACCGGGGCCGGCAAGACCGTGGTGGGGGAGTTTGCTGTTTTTCGGGCACTGACCCACGGCGGCAAATGCTTCTACACCACCCCGATCAAGGCGCTCTCCAACCAGAAGTACTCCGATCTGGTTGCCAGCCACGGCGCCGATTCGGTGGGGCTGTTGACCGGCGACACCTCGATTAATTCCCATGCCCCGATTGTGGTGATGACCACCGAGGTGCTGCGGAACATGCTCTACGCCGACTCGATGGATCTGGATGGACTGACCTCCGTCGTGATGGACGAGATTCACTACCTGGCGGACAAATTTCGCGGCGCCGTGTGGGAGGAGGTCATCCTGCATCTGGATTCCAATGTGCAATTGGTGGGACTGTCGGCAACGGTGAGCAACGCCGAGGAGTTCGGTGCCTGGCTGCAGGAAGTGCGCGGTCACACCACGGTGGTCGTGGATGAGCATCGGCCGGTGCCGCTTTGGCAGCACATGATGGTCGGCAAGCGGATGTACGACCTGTTCAGCTCGGCAACCCGGAGCGATGCGGGTCCGCAGGCCCAGACCCGCATCGATCCCGAATTGGCCAAAGCGGCAGCCGACGCCGAATCCCGATTCGTGAAATTTGGAGCCAACCGGGACAGTGGCAACGGCCGTGGTGGCAGCCGTCGTGGCAGCAACGACAGCGCGCTGGACGGCTATCGCACCGCCCACTTCCGGCCACCGGCCCGGGTGGATGTCATCGAAAAGCTTGATGGCAGCGGGCTTTTGCCGGCCATCACCTTTATCTTCTCCCGCGCCGGTTGCGATGCAGCCGTTGCCCAGTGCGTGAAATCGGGGATGCGGCTGACCACCGAAACGCAGCGCGCCGAGATCCGCGCTGTCATTGATCGGCGAGTCACCGAGCTGCCGCAGGCTGATCTGGCGGTGCTGGGGTACTGGGAGTGGCGAGAAGCGCTGGAACGCGGTATCGCCGCTCATCACGCCGGTCTGCTGCCGATTTTCAAGGAGACCGTCGAAGAACTCTTTGTGGCCGGACTGGTCAAAGCGGTATTCGCCACCGAGACGCTCGCGCTCGGCATCAATATGCCGGCCCGGACCGTGGTGTTGGAGAAGCTGACCAAGTACAACGGTGAGGGCCATGTCGATCTGACCGCGGGGGAGTACACCCAGCTGACCGGCCGGGCGGGCCGCCGCGGGATCGACGTTGAAGGACATGCGGTGGTGCTCTGGGCGCCGGGGATGGATCCGCGCGCCGTCGCCGGTTTGGCATCCAAGCGGTTGTACCCGCTGCGATCATCCTTTCGGCCCAGTTACAACATGGCCGTCAACCTGACCGATCGATTGGGTCAGGTAAGGGCTCGCCAACTTCTCGAACAGTCCTTCGCCCAGTTTCAATCCAATGCTGCCGTCGTCGGCCTGGCCAGGCAGGTGAAGAAGAACCAGGACCTGATCCACACCCACGGCGAGACGATGCAGTGTCATCTCGGCGACATCACCGAGTACTTCGATCTCCTGATGGACCTGGCGGGGCGAGAAAAGGATCTGGCCAAAGGTGGGGCGGCCCGCCGAAGGAATCAAACACAGTCCGATCTGGCCGCGCTCAAACGCGGTGATGTGATTGCCATTCTGGGCGGTCGCCGCAGCGGACTTGCAGTGATCCTGGACCCGGGGGTCTCCTCCGATGGGTCCGCGCGTCCGCTGCTGATCACCGAAGGAAAATGGGCGGGCCGGCTCTCCGCTGCCGATTTCAGCGGGCCGGTCCCGGTCCTGGGTCACCTGCGGCTGCCCAAACAGGTCGAGCACCGAACACCGCACGTCCGCCGCGATATCGCCGCGGCCATCCTGGCCGAAGGAATCGCCATGCCACGCCGTGGACCCCGCCGCAGCGCCGGCGAAGATGCTGATCTGGCGGTCCTGCGGCACGCCATTAGGCGGCATCCGGTCCACGGATGCACCGATCGGGAGACCCATCTGCAGTGGGCCCGCCGCAGTGCCAATCTGATCACCGAGAATGCCGCCCTCGAGGCCAAGGTGGAGGATGCCCGGGACTCATTGGGCGAGGCACTTGCGCGCATCCTCGGTTTGTTGCGCAGTCGCGGATATCTGCAGGGCGATCGCCTCACCGATGCCGGTCGGATGCTTTCCCGGATCTGGTCGGAAAGCGACTTGATCGTCGCTGAGTGTCTGCGCGCGCAGATCTGGGACCACCTGGGAGCGCCGGACTTGGCGGCTGTGGTGGCAGCTCTGGGTTTCCAGGCTCGCCGGGATCTCACCCAGGCGCCCCGACTACCGAGCAGCGTGGCCGCAGAGGCACTCACCGCCACGGTGAAGTTGTGGAGTGAGGTGACCGGTGAAGAGCGGGAAAGGGGACTACCCGGCACCCGGGAGCCGGATCTGGGAGTTGCGGCCGCGGTGTCGGTCTGGGTGGATGGCGCCACCTTGACCAAGGCGCTGGATGTGGCGGGTTCCAGCGGCACCGAACTATCGGCCGGTGACTTCGTCAGATGGTGTCGACAGGTCGTTGATCTGCTGGATCAAATTCAGTCGGTGGCCACCGCACCGCTCGCCGGGACCGCGCGGGCCGCTGTTGCCGGTATCCGTCGAGGGGTGGTGGCCATGGTGGCCACCTGAGTGATTTACCATTCGGGCGACGATTCCACACCAATTGGCGGGGTTAGGCCCTCGATAGCGTGCAGCCGTGATTTGATCATCGGGCGTCGCTGTCGTGGGGACGCACCGCGCGAGCACAAATATGAGGGAGGCGCTGAATGAGCACGCCTAGTGATTCGGGTCAATCCGGCAACGGTAACGAACAGGCCGGAGCGCAGTGGCCTGGTTCAGGGCAGCCGCAGTGGGGGCAGCAGGGAGCCCCTACCGGCCCGCCGTCGGGCGGCCAGCAGGTGCCGCAGTACGGGCAGAACCCGCAGGGTCCGCAATCCGGTGCCCAGCAGGTGCCGGGGTACGGACAACCAGGTACCGGCGGCACGCCGGCCCAGGGCTACGGTCAGCAGGGCGGATACGGCCAGCAGGGCGGATACGGCCAGCAGGGTGGCCAGAACCCACCCGCGTATGACCCGTCCAGTTTCGCCCCCACCACGGTGCAGCCGTCGTTGGGCCAGCAAGCCGCCAACCCCCAGGCGTACAGCCAGCAGCCCGGCTATGAGCAGCCCAGCAGCTACGGGCAGCAGCCCTCCTACGGTGGCCAGCAGGGCTACAGCGACTCGCAGTCCGGTAGCCAGCAGGCCTACGGTCAGCCCTCGTCCTATGGGCAGCAGTCCGCCTATGGTCAGCCCTCGTCCTACGGTCAGCAGTCCGCCTATGGTCAGCCGGCCGCCGCTGGGTACCAACAGGCAACCCCCTATGGCCAGCAGGCCGGGTACAGCGGTGCACCGCAGGGCAACCAGCCGAAAAAGAGCCAGACCGGTTTGATCATCGGTATCGTCCTGGCGGTTGTCATCCTCGGCGGCGGCGCGGTGGCGGCCTTCCTGTGGCCAGGCTTTGCCAACAAGACAGTCTTCGATGCCGATGCGGTCGCAGCCGGTTCACTGAAGATCCTGACCGACCCGATCGACTCCGGTGGCTACGACGAGCAGGGTGTGTCTGCTGTTGAGTGCCCGGCCGATCAGTCGATCGAAAAGGGCACCACCTTCAATTGCACGGTGACCTACCAGGACGGTCCGACCAAAACGGTGACCATCACGGTGACCGGTGATCCGGGGGTAGACACCGAAAAGGGCGCTTACACCGTGGGTCTACCAAAATAGTTCGTCCCGGAAAATGCCCCGCAGCCTTGTCGGCCGCGGGGCATTTTTGTCTTCCGGCAGAAAGGTCAGCATCTACGGTCGGTCGGCGAGATGGTTCAGCAATCTGGTGACCGGCGAGGAAATACCGTATTCCTTGCTCAGCTCCAACAGTCGTTCCGGGTCGGCCGGACTGCGGGGCAAGGTGCCGTCGCCGGCGGGATCTATCATCACCTGGGCATCGGTGGCGACTCGCACCACGATGCCGGCCACTGCCAAATAATCATCGGCTGCCAGGATTTTCTTGCGGTAGGCACCCGTCATGCCAGATTTTGAGTCCGCCGCAGCTGTCCGCAGATTCTCGATCGAACCGAACTGGGTGACCAGCGCCGCTGCCGTTTTGTCACCAACACCGGGCACTCCGGGCAGACCATCGGAGGGATCGCCCCGCAGGGCAGCAAAGTCGGCATAGTGCCCCACCGGAATATTATGTTTGGCCGCCACACCTTCAGCGTCCAACAACTGCACCTTACTCATCCCGGCGCCGATGTAACGAACCCGGGCGCAAGGCGGACCGGCAGCAGCCACCTGATACAGGTCGCGGTCCCCGGTGACCACCTCCACCTCCTCGGTGCGGCGAAAAGCCAGCGTTCCGATCACATCGTCGGCTTCGTAACCCACTGCGCCGGCGACGGTAAAACCCATGGCTGCCAACACTTCCAG
>JBBSRY010000070.1:0-8016 GCA_038242595.1 Mycobacteriales bacterium | reverse complement strand
CTCCGACTTCGAAAATCGCACCGTGTCGGTGGCGCAGGAGTTGGCCACCGTCATCCGTACCAACCCGTTCCTCAAAGTGCACGTGGCCTTCGGTTACCAGGACGGCGCGACACCGTATTACGCGGCCGAGCATGTCCTGGCCCAGTTGAATATCCCGGAAACTTTGCGGGATAACATTTCTCGGAAGTACTACCAGGCCGGGCACATGATGTACGTGCACGAAGAATCACGAATTCAACAGTCTGCGGATCTGGCCGAGTTCATCGTATGGGCGACCGGTGGGGCGCGGCCGACGGATTCCTAATCTCGCTCAAATTCAGACTGCGCTGGATCAACCCCTACGCTCGAACAACCCCTGCGCTCGAACAACGGCCATTCAGGCGAGGGACAGCGCCAGTCCATCCAGGATGTCGTGTTCGGAAACGATGATCCCGGACAGTCGGATTCGGTCCTGTACGAGTTTGACCAGGGTATCCAGCACCAGGGCGCCGCCACCGATGACATCCACCCGGCCGGGGTGCATGTACCCCAGGACTCCCCGGTGGGCTGTGGTGGCGCCCAACATGAAAGTAGCGGTCGCCTCCACCTGCTCGGCCGAGATGCGTTGCAGATGAATCTTTGTCGGATCATAGGTGGCCAGGGCCAACGCGCTGGCGGCAACCGTGGTCGCGGTACCGGACACCGCTACCAGGGTGCGCACCTGATCAACCGGGACGGCGTCAAGCCCTTCGGTCAGGATCGCCGTGACCAGCCGCCGAGCCGCGATGACCTCGCTGTCGGCGGGGGGATCACCATGCAGAATTCGTTCGGTGAGACGAACGCAGCCGATGTTCACACTCGTCGCGCCGGCCAGAAGGATGTCAGCGCCGACCACGGACCCGACCACCATTTCTGTTGAGCCACCACCGATATCGACCACCAGGAACGGTCCGTCCTGCGGGTCGAGCCCGCCGATGGCTCCACGAAAGGAGAGTTCGGCCTCTTCGCGGCCGGAGATGACTTCCGGATCCTGCCCCAGTGTGCTGCGCACCATGGCGATGAACTCATCCTGATTGGCGGCGTCGCGAGTGGCCGAGGTGGCAGCCATCCGAACCCGATCCGCACCGGAGGCCCGCAGGATCGCGGTGTAATCGGACAGCGCAGCCCAGGTTCGGTCCAGTGCGCCGGTCTGAATGCGTCCGGTGCGGTCCACCCCCTCCCCCAGTCGGACCACGCGCATCTCTCGGTGCACGTCCACCAGGGTGGTGACCTCCTCGTCGGTGGCCAGGTCAGCTATCAACAGCCTGATCGAATTCGTCCCACAGTCAATGGCCGCCACTCGAGTCATGAAGACTCCCCTCGTTGTGTTGCGTCCAGTTGGTCTTCCAAATGGAACACCTCGTCCAACACTACAAATGTCTCATCCGGACGTAGATCACCGTCGGCGATGAAAAAGTCCCCCATCTCGGCCTGCCACCGGGCGTTAATCTCGGTCAATTCCATTTTCTGCTGGGCGGCCGGAAAGTCCTCGGTCTGCAGGTAGCCGACCAACAGGCCGTCCGGTCGCAGGAACAGCGAATAGTCGTGCCAGCCCGAGGCTTTGAGCGCTCGCAGCATTTCCGGCCAGACGGCTGCGTGACGCTGGCGATACTCGTTCTGCCTGGTCGGATCGATCCGCGTGGTGAAACAGATTCGGGTCATTTCAGCTCCTGATTTCCTGGAAATCTCGACCCTGGTGCAGAGCAACCTGCACGACCAACAACAGGGGCCTTCTACTGGACCAACAACCAGCGGTCATTGGCCGATGCCGGTGTCGGCGTAGAAACCGTTGATATGGGCCGACACTGTTTGTCCGGCCAACAGTCCGTCGCCGGCCACCACCGCTTGGAACACGGCGTGGTGTTCAGATCGGAGGCGAGCCACCATCGTTTCCCAATCCGGATATTGCGCGACCGCAGCGGTGACGTAGGCCTGAATGCCGTCCCGCATCGCCGTCATCACCGCGGTGATCACCACATTGCCGGCGAGTTCGGCGAGCGTGACGTGGAATCTTGCGTCCAGTGCCAGAAATTCCGCGGCCGTCATGTCGGGTGAATCCATCGCCAGCAGGAGATCTCTGGCCGGTTCCAGGATCTCTGGTCTACCAACCGCCGCGGTACTGACCTGTTCGGCCGCCCACGACTCGATCAGCACCCGAGCTCCCACCAGGTCGGCCACCGGTAGGTGATGTGAGGCCAGATGCCATCGCATGGCAGCGCCCATCGGTGCGGCCGGTTCGGCGATGACGGTCGCCCCGGCATCTGGGCCGGATCCGACCGCCGTCCTGATCACCCCCATCGCTTCGAGGACCCGGATGGCCTCCCGCACGCTGGCGCGCGAGACACCATATCGTTGAGCCAGGATTCGTTCCGCCGGCAGTCGGCCACCAACCAGCAGTCGTCCGGCTGCCAGATCAGTCTCGATCTTGGCCAGCACGACCTGGTAGGTCTTGGCTGCCATCCGTAGCGCCTTCCGCGGCAGGGATCATGTGGTCTGACCATAGAGTAGCCGACCTGGCGTGGCCTTCCACTGCTCTGCTGGAGCACTCGCAGTAGGGTCGGTGGCGCGCCGGAAACTCGAACTGCCAGGCACTACTGCGAAGACGTGCCAGATCGGGTGCTCGGCGAACTTCCCTCAGGTTTCGACCTGTCGGCTGTGGTGTCATCAGTGACGCCACAGTAATGTCACTGCTGTGACAGCCTCCGCCTCTGCCCCGGATCCCCGGCAATTCCGCGCCTCCGATCAGGACCGCGAACGCGTCGTGCAGATACTCAACACCGCCATGGCTGAGGGCCGGCTGACGATAGATGAACTCACCGAACGGATCGATTCGGCCTATCACGCCAAGACCATTGGCGAACTGGAGCCGATCACCGCCGATCTGCCCGCCCATCAAGCATTGTGGCCGGCAGTGCCACAACAGCCACTGCCATTGGCTGCCAACGACTCTGGAATCTCACACTACGGTGGCAGCGCCCCGACAATCAGCACCGGACTTGCGGTGCTGAGCAGTCGAGAAATCAAGGGCCAATGGACGATGCCCTCCCAGTTCACCGCATTCGCGATGATGGGGTCGGTCGAGATTGATCTCACGGAAGCTAATTTCGCCCGCGGCGAGGTGACGATTACCGCGATTGCCTATTGGGGTTCGGTGGAGATCACGGTGCCCGACGACATCACGGTGATCTGCAGTGGGCTGGGGATACTGGGCGCGTTCGAGGACAACGCGCATGTACGCGGAGTGCCCGGGGCGCCGGTACTACGAGTTAATGGGATCGCGATTATGGCCGGGGTTGAGATCAAACGGGCCAAGGGGAAGAAGAAGGAGTTGAGATAGGGGGGGCTCGGGTTAGAAGCTGGCGCAGGCGGTTTCGCCGCGGGAGTACTCCGGCAACAGATTGACGGCCTCATCGCCCAGCGGATTGACTCCGGGGCCGACGGCCAGCGAATGCGCAACCAGCACATGCAAACACTTGACCCGGTCCGGCATTCCACCAGCGGTGACGGCAATACCCAGATCGAGCAACGCATTTCGCTCCGCCAGATATGACTCGTGAGCGCGGCGGTAGGCAGCGGCGAGCTCCTCGTCGACCAGCAGCCGTTCGCTCATCTGCTTCATCAGCCCACCGGATTCCATCCGCCCGATGGTGGAGTTGAGCGCCGAGCAACACAGATAGAACATCGTCGGGAAGGGGGTGCCGTCCTCGAGTTTAGGCATCGTTTGCACCACCGCTGGAATGCCGTGCCCGCACCGGAAGGCCACTGCTCTCACCCCGCGCGCCGGCCGGCCCAGCTCGATGGCCAAGGCCGCAAAATCCGCTTCGGTCGGTGGTCGCAGGTGCGGCGGGTGGCCGAAGTCTCCGTCCACAGCAGTGTCGTTCTCGGTCATCCGCCAGTTCCTGAGGTGGGAGTTGCTTGCACTGTTTCGGTGCTCTGTGGTTGGCCATACTCGTCAGCCGGTGCAGTTGGTGTTGCTGCCGGTGCAGTTGGTGTTACTGCCGGTTCTGTTCCGGTACTTGAGGCCGGCGCCGGGTCCACCGCACCGGTGGGATCGCTGAGGGTGCCCCATAGTGTTGAATACCAGGGCATTCGCGTTGCCTCGACGGGTGCTGTCCCAGCGGCTTCAGTCGCCGGGGCCACCGGGGCTTGAACGACGTACACCGTGTCGCCGGGTGTGACGTATTGCAGGCGTTTTTTGGCTTCGGCCCGGATGTAGTCCGGGTCGGACAGGGCCGCCTGTTGTTCGTTCAAAGCCGCGACCGTCTGCTCGAGTTCGTACTGTTCAGCAGTCGCGGAGGCAAGTTCTTCACGTTGATTCAGGTAGTCGCGGAACGGATAGGCCAGCGACAGCGCTACTGCGGCCAGGACCAGACCGAGCACAAAAATCTGCCGAATCAACTTCGACTGGTGCGGCTTACGACCCTGCGGTACCGGGTGGCCGACAGCTGGTCCGGCCGAGGTGCGGGCGCGCCGGCCGGGGCCACTTGCCGTCGCGCCGGCGGGGCGGGGTCCGGCGGGCCGGGCACTTGCGGGTCTGGATCCGGAGGTGGCCGGCCGAGCAGCGGCACGAGGAGTGCCATCAGGCTGCAATGAACGCGAACCAGCACCCGACCGAGTTGGCGGGGTGCGGGTTCGCGGTGGGCGTCTGCCCGGAGCCTGACTCATTTACTTACTGGTGCCGTCCAGACGTTTTGCTGGAAGCGTGGGAACGCCAGGTCGCCCAGGTAAACCGCAGCGTCCCCCAGGTTCTCTTCGATGCGCAGCAGCTGGTTGTACTTGGCGACCCGCTCGGAGCGAGCCGGGGCGCCGGTCTTGATCTGTCCGCATCCGGTCGCCACCGCCAGGTCGGCAATGGTGGTGTCCTCCGTCTCGCCGGAGCGGTGGCTCATCATGCAGCGGTAGCCATTGGACTGGGCCAGTGTGACGGCGTCCAAGGTCTCGGAAAGGGTACCGATTTGGTTGACCTTGACCAGCAGCGAGTTGGCGGCGCCGCGGGCGATGCCCTCTTCGAGCCGATCCGGGTTGGTGACGAACAGGTCGTCGCCGACGATCTGGATCTTGTCTCCGAGTTGGGTAGTCATGTCGATCCAACCCTGCCAGTCATCTTCGGACAGCGGGTCCTCGATGGAGACGATCGGGTAGTCGGCAACCAGGCTGGCGTAGTACGCCGTCATTTCGGCGCTGGTCTTCTGCTTGCCCTCGAAGGCGTAGAGACCATCGGTGTGGAACTCGGTGGCGGCCACATCCAATGCGAGCGCGATCTGGGTACCCGCGGTGTAGCCGGCCTGCTCGATGGCTTCCAGGATCAGGTCCAGCGCGGCGCGGTTGGAAGTCAGGGACGGCGCGAAACCGCCCTCATCGCCGAGTCCGGTGGACAGGCCCTTCTTCTTCAGCACCGACTTGAGGCTGTGGTACACCTCGGCGCCCCAGCGGAGCGCTTCCCGGAAGGTTTCGGCGCCGATCGGAGCGATCATGAATTCCTGAACGTCAACAGCGGTATCGGCGTGCGCGCCACCGTTGACGATGTTCATCATCGGGACCGGCAGGATGTGCGCGTTGGGTCCGCCCAGGTAGCGGAACAGTTCGAGCTCAGCGGATTCGGCGGCGGCCTTGGCCACGGCAAGGGAGACTCCGAGGATGGCGTTGGCGCCAAGACGACTCTTGTCCGGGGTGCCATCCAGGTCGATGAGCTTCTGATCGATGACGCGTTGTTCAACGGCGTCGATGCCGATCAGTTCCGGACCGATCTCGTCGAGTACGGCCTTGACCGCGTTTTCCACGCCCTTGCCCAGGTAGCGGGCCGGATCGCCATCGCGGAGTTCCACTGCCTCGTGCTCGCCGGTAGAGGCACCGGACGGAACCGCGGCGCGGGCCAACGAACCGTCCTCCAGCACCACTTCTACTTCAACGGTGGGGTTGCCTCGAGAATCGAGGATTTCGCGTGCTCCGATAAGTTCGATGGCCGCCATCGGCACATCCCTTCTGAAGAGGATTGGTTCACAACAGGTCAAGCTTAGAGTTTCGACGAGATGGCTTCGGACAGTCTTCGAGCTTGAACATGCCGACAGGGTTGACGACAGGACATCGCACGCCGCTGGATGACCCTCGAACAGCCTAACCAGCATCGGCGTCAACCCAACAAGTGACGCGCCAAGATCAGGTACCTGGGTGAATTGTCCAGTTAGATAGGTCGGCTCGTCACCAATTTGGGCTAACTGGTTTCAGCACCGGGAACGCCTCATCGTCACCACGCTTACCGCTGGCCACCAAGGATTCGCCGCGTCCGGGCGTTTCCTCCCGCTAATCGCGGCGGCCCAGGGTGAGCAGCGTCGGGCCGGCTGGTGCTGATCCGGCGCCGCTGCCGCAGCCCGGCCCGGAGTCATTACCCGGCTGCGCCAGCGCTGCGAGTCCGACGAAGCTTCGCGCCGCGGACTGTCGTTCGGCGTTGGCCCGGCCATAGGTGGTGGTCCGCTGTACCGCCGGTCGTCCGATCGGCGAGCAAATGTCCTCCAGTTGCGCCACCGTCTGGAACGAACCGAACTCCGATCCGGCCATCCGGGAGATGGTCTCCTCCATCAAGGTGCCGCCTAGGTCGTTGACCCCGCCGCGCAACATGGCCTGGGTGCCTTCAGGTCCGAGCTTCACCCAGGAGGTCTGAATGTTGTCGATCGATCCGTGCAGCATCAGCCGGGCGACGGCGTGAACAGCGCGGTTCTCCTCGAATGACGCTCCGGCTCTGGCCAGACCGGCCAGATAGATCGGGGCGTTGGTGTGGATGAACGGCAGTGGAACGAACTCGGTGAACCCGCCCGTCTCGGACTGCAGACGACGCAGCAGTGCCAGGTGCGCCACCCAGTGCTCGGCGGTGTCGACATGGCCGTACATCATCGTCGAGGACGACGGGATGCCCAGCGAGTGCGCGGTGGTGATGACATCGATCCACGACTTGGTCGGCAGCTTGCCCTTGGTAAGAACCCAGCGCACGTCGTCGTCGAGGATTTCCGCGGCAGTTCCCGGGATGGATCCCAGACCCGCCGCTTTGGCCTCGGTCAGCCATTCTCGGATGGACATATCGGCGCGGGTCGCCCCGTTGACCACCTCCATCGGGGAGAAGGCGTGCACATGGATATCCGGGGTGCGTGCCTTGATCGCCCGGACCAGGTCGAAGTAGGCGGTGCCGGGCAGGTCTGGATGAATACCGCCCTGCATGCAGACTTCGGTGGCGCCGAGCGACCAGGCCACTTCGGCCCGCTCGGCTACTTCCTCGACGGAGAGGGTGTAGGCATCGGCGTCGGTGCGACGCTGGGCGAAGGCACAGAATCGGCAGCCGGTGTAGCAAACGTTGGTGAAGTTGATATTCCGGTTGACCACGTAGGTGACGTCATCGCCGTTGACACTCTTGCGGACGTCGTCGGCCAACGCGCAGACCGCTTCGAGTTCGACCCCGGTAGCAGTCATCAGCGCCAGCGCCTGCACGCCGTCCAACGAACCCGGGTTCTTTTCCGCCGCCCGCAAGGCGGCGGCAACATCGGAGTCGGTGCGTTGCGGGGCGGCGCGGATCTTCTCCTTGATGGATTCCCAGTCGCCGTAGACATCGGAGAAATCGGAGCGACGATCGCCGGTACGACCATCGGTGTCGATGGAGGTGGCCAGATCGGTCCGGCCCATCGAAACCAGGCCGCCGAGCACCTCATCCTGCTCCTGCCAGGGCCGCGGTTCGCAGATCGCATCGGGACGGGCCAGACCGGTCACCGGATCGGCCAAGGCGTCGACGTGGGCGCGCAACCGCGGATCCAGCCACGGCTCGCCTGCCTTGACGTACTCCGGGTAGATGGTCAACCGCTCGGCAAGGGTGAAACCAGCTGCTGCGGTGCGGGCGGTCAGGTCATCGATCTGCGGCCACGCCCGCTCCGGATTCACGTGATCCGGGGTGAGCGGTGAGACTCCGCCCCAGTCGTCGATGCCGGCAGCGATCACTCGATCAAATGCATCATCGAT
>JBBSRY010000069.1:0-8017 GCA_038242595.1 Mycobacteriales bacterium | reverse complement strand
CTTGGGGTGATCTTAGCCTCGTCATGCTCGCCTAGGGCGTGTCTCCTAACCGATCTGCTTTCGGGTTGAGATGATCGTTGGGTGACGCGGATGGGATTGATTTCAGACGAATTTTGGGCTGTTGTTCAGGATGCTTTGCCGCAGGACCGTGGTAGGTCAGGTCGGCCGTGGAATGATCACCGGTTGATGTTGGAAGGTATCGCCTACCGATACCGAGTGGGCACGCCGTGGCGTGATCTACCGCCGGATTTTGGTGCTTGGCAAACTGTTTGGAAGCGGCATCGTCGCTGGTCCTTCGATGGAACGTACGAAAGGATGTTTCATCTGGCCTGCAACGAATTCGCCGCCGCGCCAGCCGAGGTTGCTCAGGCCACGGAGAAGGTCGTGGAGTTGCTATCGGTGGATTCTACCGTCGTGCGGGCTCATCAGCACGCTGCCGGTGCCCGCAAGAGCACCGATGTGGAGGTCGTTTCGATGCCGTCTGAGCACACAGGGGGCACCATCGAATCACAAGAATTCGGCGATCGAGCCCGCTGATCACGCTTTGGGCCGTTCCAAAGGTGGTCTTTCCACGAAGATCCACACTCTGACCGATCAGAACACCAACCCGGTCCAGATCGTGTTGACCGGCGGTCAGTCAGGTGATAACCCGCAATTGCTGCCATTGGTGGATACTTACCGCAAACGCGCGGGCCGCATACGACACCGGATTACAATTCTGGCCGACAAGGCGTACTCGCACCCCACGACACGACAAGCGTTACGCCGCCGCAGGATCACCGCGGCGATCCCTGAACGATCAGACCAGATCGCCAGACGCAAGGCCAAAGGGTCCAACGGCGGCAGACCGCCGGAATTCAGCCCAGAGACCTACAAACTGCGCAACACCGTCGAGCGTGGCTACGCCCGGATCAAACAATTCCGGGCCATCGCCACCCGCTACGACAAATACGCCACCACCTACAAAGGCGGGTTTCTCCTGTGCTCAGCCATCCTGCTCAGCCGACATTAGGAGACACGCCCTAGGCCGAAGCCGGAGCCCCAGTTCCGCGGCGGGAATTGGTGAGGCACCCACACGGCGAACGGCTTGCCTGGGGCGGGGTAAGTGTCAGTTGGGACACCTACCCCGCCCCGACTTTATCTCTCCGACTCGTGTCGATGACCTGCACACCAAGATCGATGGTCCAGAAGCATTTTTCAGCGGACCCCTCTTGGTTGCGGCAGCCGGCAGCACCCACTTCGTTAGAGTCAAGTTCAGGACGACTCCGGAGGAAAAATGACCAGCACCATCCCGAACCCGCTGCTTGAAGAATCAACACTGCCTTATTCGCTGCCGGCGTTTTCGAAGGTTTTGCCCGAGCATTTTCTGCCGGCCTTCGAAGCCGGTGCTGCCCAGGAACTGAGCCAGATCGAGAATATCGTGCAGGATCCGGAGTCGGCCACCTTCGAAAACACCATTCTCGAGCTGGAGCAATCAGGTCCGATCCTGAACCGAACAATCAAGCTGTTTCACAACTTGATCTCCTCGCTCGCCGGGCCGGAGCTCCGTGAGATCGAAGCCGTGCTGTCACCGAAACTGACCGCGCATCACGATGAGATCCAGCTGAACCCAGCCCTGTTCCAGCGCGTCAGGGCGGTTCACGAGCAACGAGCGCAACTATGTCCGGATGCGGAGTCGATCCGTCTGGTGGAGCGGTATTACCTCGATTTTCTCCGATCGGGTGCCGCACTCAACGAAGAGCAGGCCACTGAGCTCAAGGACCTCAACCGGCGACTATCGGTCCTGTCCACCAGTTTTCATCAAAATCTCCAGGCCGACACCGAAGCCAGGGCCGTCATCGTCGATACGGCGGCAGAACTTGCCGGACTATCTTCGCAGGACGTGGAAGCGGCCGCGCAGGCCGCCACCGATCGGGGCCACGACGGTAAATACCTTTTGACGCTGATTTTGCCAACGGGACAACCTATACTGCCCCGCCTGGACGATCGGCAACTGCGGCAACGGGTTCATCAAGCCTCGGTCGGCCGGGCCGGCGAAGGCACGTACAACAACGGTCCAATTGCCATCGAGATGGCGCAGCTGCGAGCGCGTCGGGCGAACCTGCTGGGGTATGCCACCCACGCCGACTACATCGCTGCCGACGGTACCGCCAAAACATTGGCCAATATTGATGTGCTGCTGACCCAGCTGGTGGCGCCGGCAGTGGCCAATGCGAATAAGGAAGCCGAGGTATTGCGGGAATTCGCCGCCAAGGATGGTGTCGAATTGGCCGCCTGGGATTGGCTCTACTACTCGGAGAAGGTGCGGGCAGCTCGCTTTGCCGTCGATACCGAGGCGCTGCGACCGTATTTCGAACTCAACCGGGTGCTGCAGGATGGTGTCTTCTTTGCCGCCGAAGCGGTGTACGGCGTGACCTTCCAACCTCGGGAGGATCTTGTCGGCTACCACCCGGATGTCCGGGTCTTCGAGGTGATGGACTCCGACGGTCATCCACTCGGACTGTTTCTCGGTGACTTTTTCGCCCGGGAGACCAAACGAGGTGGTGCCTGGATGAACTCATTGGTGGATCAGTCGAAGTTGCTCAATCGGCGGCCCATCATCCTCAACACCTTGAACGTCACCAAGCCGGTACCGGGTGAAGCCGCGCTCCTCACCCTGGACGAGGTCGGCACGCTGTTCCACGAATTCGGTCATGCCCTGCACGGGCTGTTCTCCGATGTCGGTTACCCGAGGTTCTCCGGCACTTCGGTACCCAGAGATTTTGTGGAATTTCCCTCCCAGGTAAATGAAATGTGGCAGTTCTGGCCAGAGGTGGTGGCCAATTACGCGCAACACACGCAGACCGGTGAACCGCTTGCGGCCGAAATCGTCCAGAAGGTCATTGATGCCCAACTCTGGGGCGAGGGTTTTTCCACCACCGAATATCTCGGGGCGACACTGCTGGACCAGGCCTGGCACCGCATCACGGTCGACACCGAAATCAGCGACGCCCAGGAGTTTGAAGAGCAGGCGTTGCGAGCGGCCGGCCTTGAACTGGAATTGGTACCGCCGCGTTATCGCAGTACCTACTTCCAACATATTTTCTCCGGCGGTTACTCGGCCGGCTACTACTCCTATATCTGGGCCGAGGTGCTGGATGCGGACACCGTCGACTGGTTCAAGTCGCACGGCGGCATGACGCGGGCCAATGGCGACACCTTCCGCGAGAAGTTGCTCTCCGTTGGCGGGTCGGTGGACGCGATGGAGGCGGTGGTCTCGATTCTCGGCCGGCAACCTGTCATCCAACCGCTGCTCATCAGGCGTGGCCTTGCAGGTCCGGCCCGATAGTTCGGGGCCCTACCCTTGATCCTCGTGACTTCCTCAGCGAAATCTTCCAGTATCCGCCTGGTCGACTACCGTCATCTGGCCGCCGGCAAGGTACGCGATCTGTACGAGGTGGATGACGAGCTGTTGCTGTTGGTGGCTTCGGATCGAATCAGTGCCTACGACCACGTGCTGCCCAGCCTGATCCCGGATAAAGGCCGCATCCTGACTGCGATGAGCATGTTCTGGTTCCAGTTGCTGGAAAAGGTAGTTGGTCATCACGTGGTCGCCGTAGAGGATGAGCGGATCCCGGCTGATGTCCTCGGGCGGGCCATGTTGGTCCGCAAACTCGAGATGTTTCCGGTGGAATGCGTGGCCCGCGGGTACCTGACGGGATCCGGTCTCACCGACTACCGGCGAACCGGCGCGGTCTGCGGAGTGCAATTACCGACGGGATTGGTCGAGTCATCCAAATTGGTGCCACCGATCTTTACCCCGGCCAGCAAGGCCGAACTCGGTGATCATGATGAGAATGTCAGCTACGAGGCGGTCGTCGCCATTGTCGGTCGGGATCCGGCCGAGCAACTCAAGGACGTCACGCTGCGCCTTTACTCCCGCGCGGCCGAACATGCTGCAGCACAGGGAGTAATCCTGGCTGATACCAAATTTGAGTTTGGCACGGTCAACGGCGAGATGATTCTCGGCGATGAGGTACTGACCCCGGACAGCTCTCGGTTCTGGCCGGCGGATCAGTATCTGGAAGGACGGATTCAACCGTCTTTCGATAAGCAGTATGTCCGCGATTGGCTGACCTCTGAGGAATCGAGTTGGGACCGAGCCGCGGACACCCCGCCGCCACCGTTGCCGGCCGCAGTTGTTGCGGCTACCCGCAGGCGGTACATCGAGGCCTACGAACGGATTTCCGGAAATGCTTTCGACAACTGGCTCGGCTGAACCTTTCCGACGCTACTGGAGCGTTTCGGTGAGAATTGCGGTGATGAACTGAACCGGGTCATCTGTAGCTTCAGAAATAGCCCCGACTGCAGCGCCGTCGATCACGGCGAGAATTGTTGCCGGAGATAGTGTTACGGGTGCTTCGGCGTTGGCAACTATGACGGTTATCAGCTCGTAGAGCGCCGGCCTGAGGGCGGCCAGGGCTGCTGAAACCATCGGCGCCCGACCGGCCGACAGCAGTTGCTCGTAGCGTGCCTGGATGGATCGTCGATGTTCGGCAATGGACGCCGGCGGCGGACCGGGGGGCATCAGAGCCAGGGTCAGAGTCGTTGCGATTTGGGCCATATCGGCGCCCCTTGAGTGGTGCGCCACCCGGGGGCCGTGATCGAGCCAGCTCGCCACGACCAGTTCGGTGGCCAGACCCAGTAGCTCGTCCAGTGAGGCGAAGTAGTAGGTGACCGCGGCCAGCGGGACACCGGCTTCGGCGGCCACCCGTCGGGCCGAGAATTTCCCCGGACCGACTGTCTGCAGTAGCCGGCCGCCGGCGTCGATCAGGGACTGACGTCGATTCAGGCCACGCTGTTGTTTCACCTCTGGTGACCGCCGCTGGCCAACTGCAGGCCAACCACACCCGCGATGATCAGGACAATCGAGCCGATAACCCAAGGATTGACCGGGTCCTTGAACGCGAAAATCCCGATCAGCGCTGTGAGTACCGCGCCGATACCCACCCACACCGCGTACGCCGGACCGACCGGCAGGGTTTTCAGAGCGAACATCAGCCCGGCCATCGAGAGCACGACGAGAACGGCGAAGGAAGCGGTCGGCCAGAGTCGCGTCAGTCCCTGCGAAGCCTTGAGGGAAAGCGCCCAGCCTGCCTCCAGCAAGCCGGAAATGATCAGCACCACCCAGGCCATGACGGGCACTCCAATATTGTGATGTTGGTAGACAAAATCGCGACAATACTGGTACGACCGTACCAGGGCGTATTTGATAACGATTGAGCCGACAGATGCAACTTTTCGCTCCGAATCTCGTCAACCTCGACGTACCCGTTAATGTGAGATATCTCGGGTGTCATGCCCTGCGGCAAGGGGGGATTGCCGCGAACGAAAGGTTTGCACGACATGCTTGCATCAGAGCTGCTGCCTCACAACGCAACCAATGACCGAAATCGTAAACCGCGGCCAATACGGTGGGCGGGAACCCTGGCGGTGGGAGTGCTGTTGCTGGCCGCATGCGGTAGGGGTGATACGGCGGCCGACGCCAACCCGAGTGGGGACGCCGCATCAACCTCGACGAGTTATTACAGTCCACTGAATGAGTACATGAGTCCGGAAGGGGCCGGCGACGACTTCGATCAGGAGGAGTGGGAGGCCAAGGACCGTCAGGTCCAAGAGCTGGTCGCCACCTGCATGAAGGGGCAAGGTTTTAACTACCTTCCGCAGGACACTTCGTCCTATGCGTATGTGTCCGACGGCGATGAAAACCTATCGGAGCGGGACATGATCGCCAAATATGGCTATTGGGTCACCACCCAACTCGACATGCAGCCCGAGCCCAGCCAGATGCCGGCGGATCCCAATCAGGTGGCCTACGAGGCGATGAGTGACAGCGAGCGAACGGCCTACGACGAGGCACTCTGGGGCTCTGGCGCCGGGATGATGGCGACGTCGTCCGCGGCGGCAGGTGAGGTGGAAGCTCCAGAGGCCACCGCTTCGGCTGTCTCGACGACAGACCCAGCGGATTCGCAAGTGGCCGACACGGCCGGTTCCGAAGCCGTGACAACGGATGTCGCTTCTTCCGTCGAGGCACCGGTGTCGATCGGTGCGGACGAGCCAATGCCCGAGTCCTATGCCGTACCAACCACTCCCGAGGAGAAGGGCTGTTATGGCGTTGCCCAGGAGGAGATCTACGGCGACCAGATGTACGGCAACAACATCGATTACGACGAATTCCAGGATCTCTTCGACGCGCAGAACGAGATGTACATGTCGATCGACGACGATCCGCGGTTGGCCGGGGCGGTCGCCGCGTGGTCGACCTGTGTGGAAGGCAAGGGATATCCCGGTTTCACCGAAATCCAAGCGCCGAGTATGGACGTGAACCGTCAGTACGCCGAGCTCATCGGTATGCAGATCAACGAATACGAGGATGGCGGCTGGGGAATGGAACCGGCCGAAGGTCTGGAGATGACTGAACCGGTGGATCCGGATCCGGCCAAATTGGCCACCTTGAAAGACTACGAGATCGCTTTGGCACTGGCTGATTTCGATTGTAAGGGCGACTACAACGCAATTGCCGAAGAAGTTCGAATCTCCCTGGAAGAGCAGTTTGTCCAAGACCACAAGGCCGAACTGGAGCGCTACCGTGACTCCATCAACAGCGGGGGCAACTAGCGCGACGTAGTGCTGATCCGCGCGAATCGCCGGATCCCGATGTTCGCTGCAGGTCCGGATGAAATTTGGTGGATAGATGGCATCGAGCCGTAAAAGTATTCTGATCGTGGCCGCCATTGCGGTGGTCACGGCAGCCGGTGGGTTCGCCGCGGCCAGCTTGATCGTCTCACCCGAAGATGCCGCGGCCAGGACGGCGCCGCCGCCATCCGGACCGATCACCGTGCCCATCGAACGCAAGGTGCTCAACGCCGACATTGTGACCCGCGGCGACATCGCCTTCACTGGTTCGGTCGAGGTCAAACTTTCCACCGGCACCAACGCCACCGCAGTCGTGACCGGGCGCATTCCGGAAATTGGTTCCGTGAACGAGAACGGAGCCATCCTCCTCGAGGTCACCGGCCGGCCGGTGCTTGCGCTTTCCGGTGACCGACCGACCTACCGGAGCCTGGGTCCGGGTAATAGCGGACCGGACGTGGAACAGCTGGAAATAGCCTTGGAATCCTTGGGTTTCAATCCAGGAACGAAGGATCAACTGTATGACGCCGGCACCGCCGCCGCGGTGGCCGAACTCTATAAGTCGCTGGGGTATGAGGCGCCGCAGCCGGCGGAGGAGGTTGTCGCTGCCACCACCGGAGCTCAAGACGCCCTGGACATGGCCAACCAAAATCTGGCCGATGCGCAAAAGGCGCTGACCGAAGCCGGGAAGGGAAGAACAGAGTCCGAGCGGCTTCAACTGCAGGCAACGGTTGATCAAATGCAGGATGCCTATAACAAGGCACTGTCCGAACCGTCGCCGGCCGACCCGACAGCGGTGGCGCGGGCGCAGAAAGCGCTCGATGACGCCAATGAGTACCTCGACTACGCCGAGGCGGGGCTGGCCGAAGCGGTGGCCACCAATGCCGGCAACATTGCCGACTGGCAGTCGGCGGTGGCCGACGGCAATCGCGGGCTCGCATCGGCGCAGGCCGCATCCGACTCGGCCAATGCCGGTGGCCCACCAGATCAGGCTGCCATCAACCAGGCGCTGGACGCCTTGAATATCGCCAGTGCCCAACAGAGTGAGGCGCTGCAGGCACCCGATACCTCCCTTCAACAACAGGCCGTTGACACCGCCAATACGGCGGTCAATACCGCAAAAATCGAATTGGACCGCGCCAACGCTTCAGCTGCGACGCCATTGCCGGCGACCGAGATCGTCTGGCTGGCAGATCTGCCCCGCCGTGTCGACGAGGTGCTGGTGCAGCGTGGCACTGTCATCGACGGGGCCGTGATGAATGTTTCCGGTGCTGATCTGTCGGTACAGGCGCGAGTCAGCGCGGCGGAAGCGAGTCTGCTCAAGGATGGTCTGGAGGCGGACCTG
>JBBSRY010000068.1:0-8025 GCA_038242595.1 Mycobacteriales bacterium | reverse complement strand
CCTCGAGGTGGCCTGCTCGGTCAACTCGGTGGCTGACCGCACCACCTACAAGGCGATCGCCCAGGCCTTCGAAGCGCCGGGCCCGATCCGCTGGGGTTGGGCGATCGACTATCCCACCATGGAAAACATGTTGGTGCCACGCTTCACCGCAAACGGTTCCTCGAACTGGATGAAGTACGCCTCCGAGGAGTTCCAGGCACTGATCGACGCGGCAAATGCGGCTACCGATGCCACCGAAGCTGCCACCAAGTTCAATGCCGCCCAGGCATTGCTCGGTCAGGACATGCCTGACGTGCCGATCTACTTCCAGCAGGGCGCGGGCGTCTGGTCCAGCAACACCCAGGGCATGGAACTGACCGGCTTCGGTTGGCCAGACCTGCTGAAGGCCTACAAGACCGCCTGATTCTCCGGTTGTCCTCATAGGTGGGTAATGCGCTTGCCGGGCCGGCCTCGACCGGCCCGGCAAGCGCATTGGAATTTCCGTGATCGAACAAAGACCAGTAAGAGACAGGCGCGGTGACATGCTGAAGTTTACCGGCAGAAGACTGCTGCAGTTCATTCCAGTGCTGATAGGCGCCACCATCATCTGTTGGGGTCTGGTGTGGGCCCTGCCGGGCGATCCCTTCCGGGGTCGTTGCGGTCAGGTTGCCTGCTCCGCCCAGTACATCCAGACGATGACCCAGAAATACGGCCTGGATAAGCCATTACCCGTCCAGTACATGGTCTTTTTGAAGAACATGTTCACTGGCAATCTCGGTCAGACCTTCTCCGGTCTGGAGATTTCCGACGTCATCGCACGCGCGTTGCCGGTGACCGCCCGGCTGGCCCTGATCAGCATCGTGATGCAGATCGTGCTATCGGCCGCAATCGGTATCTACTCGGGTTTACGGGCGAACGGCGCATTCGACGTGACCGCCCTCTTCGGATCGCTGATCTTGTTCTCGCTGCCGATTTTCGTGGTCGCCTTTATTGGCCAGTACGTACTCGGCGTGCAGCTGGGCTGGGTCAAACCGACAGTGAGCACCGAGGCGCCGACGAGTGAGTTGATATTGCCCGCGGCAGTGCTCGCCATCGGGACATTGGCCACCCTGATGCGAATATTGCGAGCCTCGGTGGAGGAGGGCCTCAACGCCGACTATCTGCGCACCGCAAGGGCAAAGGGGTTCAAGGAGTCCCGCGTGATCGGTGTGCATCTGATGCGCAATGTGATGGCCCCGGCGCTGAATGTCCTGGGTCTGGAATTCGCTGCCCTTTTGGGCGGAACGGTCATCGTCGAGGGGATCTTCAATATCAAAGGAATCGGCGGCCTGATCTATCGAGCAATCCAGGACCGAGAGCAACTCACTGTTTCTACGGTTGTCACCCTGGTCATCGTGTTCTACCTGGTGATCAATCTGCTCGTCGACATAGCTTGCGCCCAACTGGATCCGAGGAGCCGAAATGACTGACCCGGTCATCGTTGAAGTCGTCGCCGAGGCAGAGAAGTCTGTCGATCCCCACGGACCCGTGAGCCGCGCCGAGGCCGAGGCGGCCGACGATCGCAGCCATGGAGTGTGGATCGACGCCTGGCGGACACTTCGACGCAAGCCAATGTTTCTGATCAGCGTGGGGGTGATCTTCGCACTGGCACTGATGGCCGTTTTCCCCGGGTGGTTCGCCTCGGGCGACCCCAACAAGGGGGTGTTGGCCAACAGCCTCGACGGTCCGTCGGCGGGCGGCTGGTTCGGCTTCGATGTCAATGGCCGCAACGTGTACACCCGTGTGGTGTACGGCGCCAGGGCATCGCTCACCGTTGGATTTGCCTGCACCGTCGGCACCACTTTGATCGGCATCCTGCTCGGCGCCACCGCGGCTTATTCCGGCGGGTTCATCGACACGCTGATCTCCCGGATCGCGGATATGTTGCTGGGCATCCCGTTTGCGTTGGCTGCCATCATCGTATTGAGCACCCTGACCACTTTCCAGACGCCCAACTGGCAGGTGGAGATCATCCTGATCCTGACGATCGTCATCTTCGGTTGGCCGAGTATCGCCCGAGTGCTTCGTGCAACGGTGCTGACCACTCGAAACGCCGACTACGTTGTCGCCGGCCAGGCTCTTGGGCTCTCCGGCACCCGGGTACTGTTTCGCCACATCCTGCCCAATGCCGTCTCCCCCATCCTGGTCCTGTCCACCATGCGAGTCGGCGGTTACATCGCCACCGAGGCATCGCTTTCCTACCTCGGTCTCGGGCTGCGGCCACCGGCTGTGTCCTGGGGGCAGATGGTCAGCGACGGACAGGCATACTTGCGCACCGCATTTCACGTCCTGCTGTTCCCGAGTATCTTCCTGGCTATCACCATCCTCGCTTTCGTGTTGGCCGGTGAGGCACTGCGAGAAGCCCTCAACCCGGCGAAACGGAAGTGATCATGCAGACTGAGAAGAACACCGCCGTCACCGGCACGTGCGCCGCCGGCTCCACCCAGACCGTGGACCGAGATTTGCTGTCCGTTCGCTCGTTGGGGATTCAAATACGCAGTGCGGGCGAACCCATCGATATTGTCCGGGATGTCTCCTTCGATGTCCGGCGCGGTGAAACTGTTGCCATTCTTGGCGAATCGGGTTCGGGTAAAACGATGACCGGGCATGCGATCATGGGCATCCTGGATACTCCACCGGCCTACGTCAGTGCCGGCTCCATCACCTTCCAGGGCCGTGACCTGCTGGCGTTACCGGATCGGGAACGACGAGAAGTCTGCGGCCGCAACATCGGGATGGTTTTCCAGGACTCGCTCTCGGCCCTCAACCCGGTTTTCAGCGTGGGCTTTCAGATTGCCGAGCTGTTCCGAAAGCGCTTGGGGTTGGGGCGCAAGGAGGCAAACACCAAAGCTGCGCAATTGTTGGACCTGGTGGAAATTCCGAACGCCGGTCAGCGTTTGAAAGATTTTCCGCACCAGTTCTCCGGCGGTATGCGGCAGCGGGTGATGATCGCGATGGCGATTGCGTTGGAGCCGGAACTGCTGATCGCCGATGAACCGACCACTGCCCTTGACGTCACCATTCAGGCCCAGATCATGGACATGCTGGCCCGGCTGTGCGTTGAACGAGAGATGGGACTGATCCTGATTACCCACGATCTGGGCATGGTCTCCGAGTTCGCCGATCGGATTATTTTGATGTACGCCGGTCGAGTGGTGGAATCCTCACCGGCAGCTGCACTTTTCACTGCCTCGGCGCACCCTTACTCACGTGCGCTGCTGGAATCGGTGCCGAAGCTGGCCGATCAGCACACCGGGCTCAAGGTTATTCCGGGTTCACCGCCGGACCCGCGAGATGTCGGGCCCGGCTGCTCGTTTGCCCCGCGCTGCTCTCATGCGGTGCCGGTTTGTCTGACCGGTGTGCCGCCCACGCTGGAAGTGGCACCCGGTCATCTGTCGGCCTGCCTGTTTGCCGAGGAGATCATCCGCCATGTCTGAGCAACTCGGAACACCATTGCCGCCGACCGCTGATGCACCGGTGCTGGAAGTTCAGAATGTGGTCAAACACTTCTATCCCGGCCGCAGTATTTTCCCCTCCCGCCGACAGACCCTCCGGGCTGTCGACGACATTTCCTTCACTTTGAACCGAGGCGAAACCCTGGGCATCGTGGGCGAGAGTGGCTGTGGGAAATCGACTCTGGCCAAGATGACGCTGGGACTGGAAACCCCTACCTCTGGGGAGATTCGGCTCAGGGGCCGGGAACTGTCGTCAGTGACACGCCATTGGCGCAGTAGCGTGATCCAACTCGTGATGCAGGATCCGTATTCCTCGCTCAACCCCCGGATGACGATCTACGACATCGTGGCCGAAGCATTCGTTGCCCATCCTGAACTCATCCAGGGCGCGCGGCGACGGGACCTGGTGGTCCAGATGCTGTCATTGGTGGGTCTGGGTGCCCACCATCTAAACAAATTCCCGCATCAGCTCAGCGGTGGGCAACGGCAGCGAGTCGGAATTGCCCGTGCCCTGGCGCCGAAACCGTCGATCGTGGTTTGCGATGAACCTGTTTCGGCGCTTGATGTTTCAGTGCAGGCCCAGGTGATCAACCTGCTCGAGTCGCTCCAGACCGAGTTGGGTCTGTCCTACGTATTCATCTCCCACGATTTGTCCATCGTGCGGCACGTCTCGGATCGAATTGCAGTCATCTATTTGGGACGGATAGTGGAGGAAGGCCCGGCCGAGGCGGTTTACAACACACCGGCGCACCCCTACACACAGGCGCTGTTGGCCAGTATCGCCACCGCCGAATTCAATAGCGATGGCACCGAAGTACCAAAGCCGCCCAGGATCCGGGGGGAGCTGCCCGATCCGCTCAACCCGCCCTCCGGGTGCCCGTTCCGTAGCCGCTGCTTCAAGGCCCAGGATCGCTGCGCCATCGAGGCTCCGCTACCGCAGCCCGTGGGGCCGGACGGTCATCAAACCCGTTGCCATTTCCCCACTGTGGAGACTGCACCGGTGAACATTTCACGCCGGGCTGCCTTACCCCTGACGCATGCGAGAAGTGATCTGCATGACTGACCTATTGCGCGCGGTGGCGGCGCCCTGTTTTGCGCAGGACCCGGAAGAACTGATCGAACTGGGAGTTCGAGCCCAGGAGCGCGGGTTCGATGGGTTCTTCATCTGGGACCACCTGGTGTTCAGTAATGACGGCGATGGACCGGACATCGTCGACCCGTGGTTGGTGCTGGCCGTCAGTGCTTCGCGGACCAGCACCATCAAACTCGGCACCATGGTGACGCCGGTATCCCGGCGCCGTCCTTGGGTACTGGCCCGCCAGACCGCCACCCTGGATGTGCTCAGTGGTGGCCGCACGGTATTAGGAGTCGGGCTTGGATCGCCGGCCCATGGCGATTTCGGGATCTTTGGCGACGCCACCGACCCGGTCATCAGAGCCGAGCTGCTGGACGAGGGTTTGGACATCCTGCAGGGTCTGTGGACCGGTGATTGGTTTGATTACCAGGGAAAGCATTTCACGATTGCGCCGGTGCGGTTTCGGCCCACCCCGGCCCAGATGCCCCGTATCCCGGTCTGGGTGGGCGGTGTCCTGCCCGCCAAGCGGCCGATGCGACGCGCGGCGCGTTGGGACGGAGCGGTGCCGATCCGATTTGCCGACCGCGAATTGGCTCGCGTGTCCGAGGCCGATATTGCCGGTGTCCGGGATCTGGTCTTGGCCCAACGCGGGTCCCTGCAGGATTACGACATCCCGGTCTGGGCCGAGGTGGCCGCTGATCCGGGCGCCATGGGCCCCACGTTGGCTTCCTATGCCGAAGCCGGCGCCACCTGGTGGATCGAGACCGCCAAGCCGGGGGCCGGATGGCTCGAAGGGCTGCAAACCAGAATTGCCCAGGGCGTCTGAGCGCTCCCGCCCTGGGCACATCAGGCTCGTCTTTCAGCCGGCTGCGGCGGCTCGGATCAAATCCAGCGCCCGCGCATTGCCCAGCGAAGTCTGTGCGGCCAGCAATTGGGCGTCGCCGCCGCGGCTGACCTGCTGCACATGTTCGATCATCTGCTGGAATGCTGATTTCGGATCCGCTGTCCAGCTTCGCTCCAGCATCGAGTTGCGCCAGAGTTCTACGGTGTCAGTGGGTTTCGGGTGGAATGGATTACTCACCCGGAGCTCGGCGCTCGACCCGAGAATGCGGGTGAAGGTCGAGGCCGGCCGACTCATTCCGGCGGACAGAATCAATCGCTGACCGGAGGCGAAGTCGGCAATAGCAGCTGTTTGGATATCCACCCCGGACTCGGAGCCAAAGCTGCTGGCGCTGGCCTTCTCCACTTCGGACTCACACAGCAAGCGGGCCAACCGAACTGGGTAGCAACCGACGTCATACAGGGCGCCACCGCCGAGTTGCGGATCCAACCGGATGTTCGTCGTCGCGGTGACGTTGAAGTGAAATTCGGAAATGATCTCTCGGAGTTCGCCAATTTCGCCGTCCACAATGAGACGTTTCAGTAAGGCGGTCTGCGGATGAAAGGGAAACGCGAATGACTCCCAGAGCCGCGCATCGGCGCCAATGGTCCCCAGCAGGTCACTGACCTGGGCGGCGTCCAGTCCCAATGGCTTCTCACAGATCACTGCCCGGCCGGTTTCAGCGGCTGCCTTGGCCCACTCAACGTGTTGATCATTGGGCAGCGCGATGTAGATCGCGTCTACATCGGGATGATTGATCGCTCCCCCGTAGTCGGCGGTGGAATCAACCTGGTTCTGCTGCGCCCAATCCTGCGCTTGATCAGGATGTCGGCTGCCGACAACTACCGCGCGGCCACCTGCGGCCCGCATGGCCGGCAAAAAAACCTTGGCCGCAATATTTGCCGAACCGAGAACGGCCCATCGAACAGGTGTCGAAGACATCGGAGATTCCTGACTTTCTGCGAGTGAGACGTGCTGTCAGGGAGGACAACTCGGGAATTTCACCCTATCAGTGACGTGCCCCCGTAGGTGGTCAACACTCCTTCAGGCCACCACGGCGAGTCGCGAATCAGTTACCTGGTGTGCGAGGGTGTCCGGACGCGCGACAATCGATGCATTGCCTGAGGTCGCGTCAGTATGGCGACATCATCCTGCCGTTCACGGTGTTCCGCCGTCTCGATGCCGTGCTAGCGCCGACGACGGACGCCGTGTTGGCAGCTGTCGAGCAGGCGAAGGGTGACGGAACCCCCGTTCGTGCGTCATTACTGCGCAACAAAGCCCACCACCTGTACGCGTTCTGGAATGAGTCCAAATTCGATCTGAAGAGCGCGCTCGGCGACTCCGAGAACCTTGCCGCGAATCTGATTGATTACGTGACCGGCTTCTCCGAGAACGTCAAGGACATCTTTGACAAATACAGGATCACCGAACGCATCTTCTGAACTCGAGGAGCTGATTCGCAAATTGGCGGGGACATCGAATGAAACGGCCGCTGAGCATTTCACCCCGCGCGATGTGATTGAGCTGATGGTCGACATCCTGCTGGCCCCGGAATCGCAGACTCTCGCCGAGGCAAACGCGGTGCGCTCCGTTTACGCCCCCCCACCCCACCGCTGGCACCGGCGGCATGCTGTCGGTCGCCCAGGACCACATCCGCAGCGCACATCCCACCGCCAAGCTGACCCTCGCCGGCCAGGAGGTTAACCCGCAGTCCTACGCCATCTGCAAAGCCGCCGTTCCAGATCCGCTACAACCGTTCCGTATACGTGACATTCGTGCCATAATCGTCACATGAACTTGAGTGAACCGCTTGACGGTTTGACCACCGAGGTCGAGGCTGCCGTACTCCGGGTGCTGGCACGGGCCGATACCGGATTCTCAGGTCGCCAAGTGCACACACTGGCAGGGGTTGGCTCGACCTCAAGCGTGCATCGCGCCCTGACCGGACTCGTGAAGGTGGGAGTGGTGGTCGCCGAGCCACGTCCGCCGTCGATCATCTATCGCATCAACCGAGTTCACGTGCTGTGGACCGTTATCGAGTCCGGCCTATGTGCACGCACGCGCGTCTTCGATAACATTGATCAGTTCTGCACCGAGAGCTTTCCCAGGGAACTCGGCCTGACTGTCCTCGTGTATGGATCGGTTGCGAGACGAGATTCCACTCTCGAATCTGACGTTGATCTGTTTGTCGCCTATCCGGATGGATTTGATCCTGAGGCGAGAGCAGATTTGAGTTATCAACTCGCCCAACATGTCGAGCGATTGACGGGAAACGAGACGCAGGTCTATTCGCTCGAACGCTCCGAACTTGCAGAACGACTTGTCGACAAGGATGCCTTCCTGACGAACGTACTCACGGACGGCATTCTGATTCATGGCGCGCCCCTGGTGGCCGGCAGGCGAGCATTATGACCCCGCGGATGAGCCAGCGAAGGCAGCCGATAGACGCCGGGGCTGTGCGCATCCGACTTCGGGACGCGCAGGTCCGTATCGACTCGGCTGAGCTGCAGCTCGGCGGCGACAGCCCGCACGAATGGAAGCATGCGGCGGAGATAGCAGTGAGCGCCGGCATTGCAGCAAGCGATGCAATCTGTGGG
>JBBSRY010000067.1:0-8071 GCA_038242595.1 Mycobacteriales bacterium | reverse complement strand
TGATATTCAGATCCGCAAACAGGTGCGCCGAGCTGGAGTAGGTCTCAGCCGGATCGGCGAAGTCCAGCCCCAGTGCGTCATTGATCATCTTCCAACGCGGGATGTCGTCCCAGTCGATGAATGTCACCGCGATACCGGTGCGGCCGGCCCGGCCGGTGCGCCCGATCCGGTGCACGTAGGTCTTGTCGTCCTCGGGGCTCTGATAGTTGATGACGTGCGTGACGCCTTCGACATCAATACCGCGGGCGGCGACATCGGTGGCCACCAGCACGTCCACCTTGCCGGACCGGAATGCCCGAAGAGCCTGTTCGCGGGCTCCCTGACCGAGGTCGCCGTGGACGGCGGCGGCCGCGAAGCCACGTTCGACCAGCTCATCAGCCACCTTCTGGGCAGTGCGCTTGGTACGGCTGAACACCATGGTCAGTCCGCGGCCCTCGGCGTTGAGGATGCGAGAGAGCATCTCGACCTTGTCCAGAGCGTGGGCCCGGTAGACGAATTGGGTGGTCGAGCGGTGGGTAGCGCCCTCGGCGGCCATCTCGGCGCGGATATGCATCGGCTGCGTCATGAAGGTGCGCGCCAGCGTCAGGATCGGTCCCGGCATCGTGGCCGAGAACAGCATGGTCTGCTTGGTGGCCGGCACCATGGTCAGCACCTTTTCGATATCCGGGAGAAAACCCAGATCAAGCATTTCATCTGCCTCGTCCAGCACCAGAACCTTCACCGCCCCCAGCACCAGGGAGCCGCTCTTGGCCAGGTCGAGCAGCCGGCCCGGAGTCCCGACAACGACATCCACACCGCCCTGCAACGCAGCAACCTGCGGTTCGTAGGCCCGGCCGCCGTAGACACTGGTGACCTTCAGACCAATGTTCTTGGCTGCTGCGGTGAGGTCCCTGGTCACCTGGACGCAGAGTTCACGGGTCGGAACGATGATCAGGGCGCGCGGCGCTCTGGCGCCGGCCGGCGTGTTGGTGTCCAGGCTCAGGCGCTGCAGCAACGGCACTCCGAATCCCAGGGTCTTGCCCATTCCGGTCCGAGCCTGTCCGATCAGGTCCGAGCCCTGCAGGGCGACCGGAAGGGTCAGCTCTTGAATGGCAAAAGTGCGGATGATGCCATTGGCCGTCAGTGCGGACACAATTCTGTCGTCCACCCCGAGCTCGGCAAATGTCGGTGAATCGGGCTTGACCTCGGCCAACGGGACCGGGTCTGCGGTGTCGTCGTCGGTGTCGAGATCAGTGGGGTCCAACGGAACCGTCAAATGATCGAGTTCGGCAGCCGTGACGGCGTGATCGGGGGAACTGATTACTTCGTGGGCAACGCCGTCCTCGGCGTGCGGGTGCATTTCATGGGTCATGTTGCGGGTAAAGCCTTCCTCACCGGTCGCGCGCGTACACCTGTGAGGCGAGGGATTCTCGCCGGGCACCAATCGCAGGGTGGCAGCGATGAAACCCAGCCATCAGTGGCTGATCTGCAATCGCTGGGGATGGACCGGGGCAAATGCACCCGCGGACACATAACCGGATCGGCGCACCATGACGCGCGCACATTGCCGCAGTGTCGAGATGACACCGCATGTCATTTGCCATCGTACGGGGTCGGCTTGCTGCGAACGCGCAATTGTGATCAAGCCAGCCAGCCAATCGTGCCGGCGGCGGAGGTCACCGACGTTGCCGACGACAGGCTGCACTCGGTGTTGCGCTCGAACCAGAGGGGGTCGCTAGGCTCAGCGCAGTGCGCGCGAAGTTCATCGCGCTCGTCACGAGTGCGGAACGCGGGAGGCGATAATGACGCAGGCATCTGCTGCGGGGTCCGGAACTGGTTCGGGGCCGATCGATTCGGAGCTGCTCACCGAACTTCCCGAGGTCCCTGACCGGCGTGCATTCGAGCCGGACTCACCGTCGGTTGTCGACCTGCTGGGGGTGCTTGCCTACGGTGAGCTTTCTGCCTTCGACCGGATGTCCATCGACGCTCGCACCGCTCCCACCCTCTCCGGTCGGGTTGCGCTATCCCAAATGGCAGCTGCTGAGATGGGCCATTACCGTTCGCTGGCCGCTCATCTGGCTCGCCGCGGGACCGACATCGAGGTGGCCATGCGGCCCTTCGTTGCGCCCTTCGACAATTTTCACGATTCCACCGCTCCGCATTCCTGGCTCGAATCACTGGTCAAAGCCCATGTGGGCGACGGATTGGCGGCCGACTTCTACCGAGAGATCGCCGAATGGCTCGATCCTGAAACTCGTGATCTGGTTTTCGAGGTTCTGGGTGATTCGGGTCACTCTGCATTTGCCGTCCGCGAAGTGCGCAAGGCCTGCGAGGCGAACCCGCGGTTGGCCGGGCCACTGGCGCTGTGGGGACGCCGACTGCTGGGCGAAGCGATGACCCAGGCTCAGTATGTGGTTGCCGAACGGGATGCATTGGCCGATTTGATCGTCAGCGGCTCCGGTGATCTGACCGGAATTGCCTCCCTCTTTCGTCGCCTGCAGCAGGGTCATACCGGGCGGATGAAATCCCTGGGTCTGGCCTGATCCTGGCCTGCTCGGACTTTGGCCGATCCGGCAGCGGCGGCAAAACATGGGAGAATTGGACTCACTATGTCTGAAACCGTTTCTCTGACCCCTGATTCTGCCGCACCCCGTGAAGGTCGCGCCGGCCGCGCTCTGCCGTTGGTTTTCAACGCCCCGCGCCGGACGAAGCCGCCGGTGCACTTGGTCGATCTTGCACCGGCAGCGCGCAAGGATGCGGTGAAGGCGTTGGGACAACCGGCTTTTCGGGCTGACCAGCTGGCGCGGCACTACTTCGGCGGACTCACCAACGACCCGGCACAGATGACTGATCTGCCCGAAGATGGTCGGCCGCAGTTTGTCTCGGCCATGCTCCCGGAACTGCTGACGCAGGTTCGAAGTATTGCCACCGACTCCGGCGACACGCGCAAGACACTGTGGCGCGCTCATGACGGAACACTGATCGAGTCGGTCTTGATGCGTTATCCGGAGCGAGTGACGCTGTGTGTCTCATCCCAAGCCGGGTGCGGAATGGCCTGCCCGTTCTGTGCCACCGGTCAGGGCGGACTGGAACGGAATTTGTCGACCGGCGAGATCGTCGAACAGGTCCGGCTGGCGGCCAAGGCGGCCGCTGACGGTGCATTCGGTGTGAGGCAACGACTCTCCAATATTGTTTTTATGGGTATGGGGGAGCCGCTGGCGAACTACAAGCGGGTGTTGGAAGCGGTGAAAGCCATCGTGGCGCCGAACCCACACGGGCTGGGTATCTCGGCGCGGTCGGTCACGGTATCGACTGTCGGATTGCTGCCGGCGATTGATCGGTTGACCGAGGAGGGGCTGCAGGTGCGGTTGGCGGTCAGCCTGCACGCACCGGATGACGAACTGCGCGACACCCTGGTACCGGTGAACTCACGCTGGAAGGTGGGAGAGGTACTCCAGGGCGCGGCCCGGTATGCCAAGAAAACCGGCCGGCGGGTGTCGATCGAGTACGCCTTGATCAAAGAGATCAACGATCAACCATGGCGGGCAGACCTGCTGGGCAAGGTCCTGCGGGAGCATTTGGGGCACTTGGTGCATGTGAATTTGATCCCACTCAATCCCACCCCTGGCAGTAAGTGGGATGCCTCGCCCAAGCCGGTCCAGGACGAATTCGTCCGACGCGTCATCGCCCAGGGAGTTGCGTGCACGGTCCGCGATACCCGCGGTCAGGATATCGACGCGGCGTGCGGACAGTTGGCCGCTTCGGAGAAGTCCCAGTAGGCCGCGTAACAGAGCCTTCCGCACCACACAACGAATTCAGCACCGCACATTGGTTGCAACCCATGTGCGGTGCTGAAGTCGTTGTGGCGAAGGTGTGGTAGCCAGTTACGGGCGGGATTTGCGATCGCGGCGGATCTTGATCTCACCGCGGAGCAACCAGATGGCCATCAGCACACCAATGCCGCCGAGGTACCAATTCTCGACGTGCGACACGTGGTTGCCGATCATCATGACGAACATGCCCAGCGTAAACAGCCACAGAAGCGCCCGGCTGCCCTTGGGAGCGAACTCACGCCAGGATCCGTGCCAGCCCCACTCTTCGCTGGGGGCCTCCGGGTTGTAACGCTGCACATGCGCGTGCGAAGCAACCTCGACCTCGCCATGACCGTCAGGCGCATCGTGGTTGTCGGCAGCGTGACTGCCGGACTTCACAAGCTCAACCGATGCGTCGGCCACGGGTCCCTCCCAGGGGCGGATTACAAGATGATTATGCACTACGGGTACCCAGACGACCGGTACCGATCTACCCCTATTTTGGCACGGATTGAACCGCGTCGTGGCACCAGGGTGTGTCCCGCGCGCCGAGCCGGAGTTGCCCGTAGAACCCGAATGTCAAATGTGTATCCACCGAGCAGCGGCTCGGAGATGTCTGGGAGCCCGTCCGGTACCGCACAATGAAAGGCGTGCCAGTTCCAGTAAGTCCCGCCGTCGATCCCGCGGCCGGTAATCCCACGCGCCCCGCAACCACGCCCAAGCGGATCCTGGTGTTGGGATCCACTGGATCGATCGGAACTCAGGCCCTGGAGGTCATCCGGGATAATCCAGAGTTGTTCACCCTGGTCGGGCTGGCCGCCGGTGGCTCCAAACCCGAGCTTTTTGCCGCCCAGGCCGCAGAATTCGTTGATGCCGAACTTGCGGTGGCCAACGTCGGCGACGCGCGGTCGGCTCTGCCGGACCGCAGGATCCGAAACGGACCGAGCGCAGCGACGCAATTGGTCCAGCAGGTCGACTGTGATGTGGTGCTCAACGGAATCACCGGTTCGATCGGATTGGCACCAACACTGGCCGCGCTGGCGGCAGGCCGGACCTTGGCTCTGGCCAACAAGGAGTCCCTCATTGCCGGCGGATCGCTGGTCAAACGATTGGCGAAACCGGGTCAGATCGTCCCGGTGGATTCAGAACATTCGGCATTGGCGCAGGCTTTGCGATCGGGGTCTCACCACGAGGTTGCCAAGCTGGTCCTCACGGCCTCCGGCGGGCCCTTCCGCGGACAGACGATCGAGCAACTCGAGCACGTCACCGCGCAGGCGGCCCTGCAACATCCGACCTGGGCGATGGGACCGGTGATCACCGTCAATTCCGCGTCGCTGGTCAACAAGGGGTTGGAGGTCATTGAAGCTCATCTGCTTTTTGACATTCCCTATGACCAGATCGAAGTGGTGGTCCATCCACAGTCGATCGTGCACTCCATGGTCACCTTCGTCGACGGCAGCACGATCGCGCAGGCCAGCCCACCGAGTATGAAAATCCCGATTGCGCTCGGTCTGGTCTGGCCCGACCGAACCCCCGGCGCCGCCGCTGCCTGTGATTTCACCAGCCCGGCCACCTGGACTTTTGAACCGGTGGACACCAAGACATTCCGCTGCCTGGATCTGGCCTACCGGGCCGGACGGCAGGGATTCTTGGCTCCGGCGTGTTTCAACGCGGCCAACGAAGAGATTGTGGACGCTTTCCTGAGGCGAAAAATACCGTTCCTGTCCATTCCGGACTTCCTGGAGCGCATCCTGGATCTTGTGCCGCCGGAGTACCTGGTCGAACCGGAAGATATTGAGGCAGTACTGGCCGCCGAAGGTTGGGCACGTCGGCAGGCCAACATTTTGATCGAGAGTGGAACAGGGGCGTCGCACTGATGTTGGTGGTTTTGGGTGTGGTCCTGTTTGTTCTGGGGCTTCTGTTTTCCATCGCCTGGCATGAACTCGGGCATTTGTCGTTCGCCAAAGTGTTCAAGGTCCGGACCACGCAGTACATGGTCGGCTTCGGCAAGACGGTGTGGTCCAAACAGATCGGGGAGACCGAGTACGGCATCAAGGCGGTACCACTGGGTGGATATATCCGGATGGTCGGTATGGTTCCCCCCGGCAAGGACGGCCGTCAGCGCAGTATGACCACGGCGCAGGGGCCGATGGGCATCTTCCGGCAGATGATCGAGGACACCAGAGCAAACGATCGGGCGCAGGTCGTCGACACCATCGACGACGGTCGCCAGTTCTACCAACTGCATCCCCTCAAGCGAATCATCATCATGTTCGCCGGCCCCTTGATGAATCTGATCTTTGCCGTCTTCCTGTTCGGCGTCATTCTGGTCGGGATCGGCGTGCCCACCGCCACTCCGACGGTGCAATCGGTTTCTGCGTGCATCATTTCTGCCGACGAGGCCGCGACCAGGACCGATTGCCTGCCAACTGACCCACAGACACCGGCGGCAGCTGCCGGGCTGCAATCGGGCGATGTTTTCAAAACTTTCAACGGCGTCGAGATCACCAGTTGGGATCAGATGCGAGCGCTGATTGCGGCCGCCGGCGATACCACCGTCGACGTGGTCTACGAGCGGAACGGTCAGCAGGTGAGCGCACAAATCCCGGTGGTGGCCACTGAACGCAATGTGTATGACGACAACGGTGAGAAGACCGGGCGTGCTGTGGTCGGGTTTCTCGGTGTGACCCCACAAACCCCGTACGCTTCGCAATCGCCGGCGGCAGCACTGAGCCAAACGGGGGTGTTCATCAAGCGGGCTGCCAATGCGGTGGTGCAGATTCCCAGTCGGATTCCCGCCCTGTGGGAGTCCATCTTCAATGACGTCCCCCGCGATCTGAACACTCCGGTCGGCATCGTCGGGGCCGGCCGAATTTCCGGCGAGATCCTCGCACTGGACACCACCAATACCGACAAGACGGTGCTGTTTCTGCAGTTGCTGGCCGGCTTCAATATGAGCTTGTTCCTGCTCAACCTGTTGCCGCTGCTCCCATTGGACGGTGGTCATATCCTCGGCGCGGTGATCGAGTGGATCCGCCGTGGCTTTGCGAAAGTGTTCAGACGCACCGACCCCGGCCCGTTCGACGTCGCCAAACTCATGCCGGTGGCCTACGTGGTGGCGTTACTGTTCATCGGGCTGACCGTGCTGACCTTGGTCGCTGATGTGGTCAACCCGGTCAAGTTGTTCGGCTGAGCCCCGCAATGGGCACAGGGTGATCACTGCGACACCAGCAAGCCACAGATCGTCTGAAGTCGCAGATTGCGGCACACTGGTAAGGGCATCTCTTTCGTTCGGTGCCAGGAAACTTGAGGACAACGATGCACCCGCAGAATTGGTCGATCCCACCCGTTGACGTGCGCTCACACGGAACAGCACGATGAACGGCACACCAATCGGTCTCGGGTTGCCGTCGATGCCGGCCGAGCGAGTGGTCCCGGTGCTGGCGCCGCGACGCAAAACGCGCCAACTGATGGTGGGCAGTATCGGCGTCGGGAGTGACTATCCGGTGTCGGTGCAGTCGATGACGACCACCGTCACCGCCGATATCAACAAGACGCTGCAGCAAATCGCAGAATTGACGGCTGCCGGTTGTCAGATCGTCAGGGTCGCCGTCCCCACCAACGATGACGCCGACGCGTTGGCCGCCATTGCCAAGAAGTCCCAACTTCCGGTGATTGCTGACATTCACTTCCAGCCGAAGTATGTGTTCGCCGCCATTGATGCCGGTTGCGCCGCGGTGCGGGTGAACCCGGGCAATATCAAGGCATTCGATGACAAGATCGGCGAGATCGCCAAGGCTGCCGCCGACGCCGGCATCGGGATCCGCATCGGCGTCAACGCCGGCTCGCTGGATAAACGGCTGCTGGCCAAATACGGCAAAGCCACCCCGGAGGCGCTGGTCGAATCCGCACTGTGGGAGTGCTCGCTATTCGAAGAGTACGGCTACCGGGACATCAAGATTTCGGTCAAACACAATGACCCGGTGATCATGGTCCGGGCCTACGAGCTGTTGGCCGCCCAGTGCGACTACCCCCTGCATCTGGGCGTCACCGAGGCCGGTCCGGCCTTCCAGGGAACCATCAAATCGGCAGTGGCCTTCGGAGCGCTGCTCAGCCGCGGTATCGGCGACACCATCCGGGTTTCGTTGTCCGCGCCGCCGGTGGAAGAGGTCAAGGTGGGACTGCAGATCCTGGAGTCGTTGAACTTGCGGGAACGCGGTCTGGAGATCGTGTCCTGTCCGTCCTGTGGTCGCGCGCAGGTTGACGTGTACAAACTTGCC
>JBBSRY010000066.1:0-8106 GCA_038242595.1 Mycobacteriales bacterium | reverse complement strand
TGTGCGCGAGGGGGGAGTTGAACCCCCACGTCCTTTCGGACACACGGACCTGAACCGTGCGCGTCTGCCATTTCGCCACTCGCGCGAGCAACGAAACGAGATTATCACGAACGAATGGACCCAAATCCCACTGCCAAACTGGGGGCCAGCAGTTCATCGATGGCCGCTGCCGGTGGCCTCAGCAAGATCCCCACGTCAGCGGCTTGCAGTCCGCGGGAGAACAGGAATCCTTGGCCCAGTGGGCAGCCCAAACGCCGCAAGATCTCTGCCTGGCCTTCCCGCTCGACCCCCTCAGCGGTAATTTCCAGGTCCAGATGCCTGCCCAACGCCAGCAAAGCATGCAGGAATCGTTCGGCACCCGGGTCGCGGTCAATGTTGGCGATGAAGCTGATGTCGATCTTGAGCGAGTGCAACGGAATCTGTTGCAGGTGAAACAGCGACGAGTGTCCGGTACCGAAATCGTCCAGCGCCAGTGGGGTACCCAGATCCTGCAAGCGGCCGGTGACGTGCCGCGCTACGTCCAGATCGGTCAGTAGTGCATCCTCGGTGATCTCGAGCATCAGCTGTGCGGGTAATAAGCGGTGTCGTTCCAATACCGCGGCCACCCGGTCCGGGAACTGAAGATCGGTGATCAAACTGGGGGAGATGTTCACCGCCACCCGCATGTCCGAATGCCCCAGTATCTTCGACCAACGGGACAGTTCCAGGCAGGCCACCTCGAGCATGTGATCGGTCAGCGCCGGAATCAGGCCGGCTCGAACGGCTACCGGGATGAACTCGCTGGGCGGTATATCGGCGCCTTCGAAACGCCAGCGTGCAAGCGCCTCGAAACCCACCGGGGCCGCACTGATCAGCGACACGATCGGCTGATAGACCCCGTCTCTCAGGCCACCCAGGACAGCGCGCCGCAACGGCTCGCGAAGGCGAACATCGGAAGCTTCTGGCAGCACCATATTCGGTTCGTACAGCGCCAATTGGCCCTTGCCGGCCCGTTTTGCGGTGTACATCGCAATATCGGCATGTGCCATCAGGGCCTCCACACCTGGGGAGGGGTCGGCTGAACACACTTCGATGACTCCGACGCTGGCCCCGATCAGGATCGGGGTGATGCCGATCATGAACGGCTCGCGCAGCGATTCCACGATGCGGGAACCGATAACGGTGGGTTCGCCGCCGTCCTCGATCAGGACGGCAAATTCATCGCCACCGAAGCGGGCCAGCGTATCGCCGGTGCGCAGGGCGCCCCGCATCCGTTCGCCGACCCGCATCAGAAGTTCATCACCGGCGCCATGTCCGAGGGTGTCGTTGACAACTTTAAAATCATCCAGGTCGATATACAGCAGCGCCAACGGCCGAAGGTCTCTTCGATGCAGATCCAGGGCGTGCGACAACCGGTCGACAAAAAGCGACCGGTTCGCCAGCCCGGTCAATCGATCATGAAAAGCTTGTTGTTTGAGTTCGTCCTCCCGAGCCCGCACGGTGTCGAGCAGCCGCCGGTTTTCGAGCATCGTCAGATATTGCCGCACGACGACGCCGATCAGGGCGACGGCGAACATCGCCATCTCGACCCGGCCGACCGGGTGCCCGACCCATCGCCTGGTGCCCATCACCCCGGCGGCCAGGATCATCGGGAGAAACGGCAATATGGTGACCGAGGCAGGGCGGGCGGAGTGGGACTTCGGGTCGGCATTCGCCGGCGGTCGGTCGGTGAGGGCGGCGAGTGACAGTAACAGGAACGCCCAGAGCCAGCCGAGGTCGACGATGGTGCCGGTGACGTAAGTGTCCTGAGCGGTGAGATAGGCAAAACCGCTATCGGACAACGTCATTGCAATCAACGCAGCGGTAATGAGGGTGAGCGTGCGGCGCCGGACGGTCGGTCGGGACAACGCAAAAATGGCCAGCGAGAGGATGAGGACATCGCTGATCGGATACGCGATGGCGGCGGCAAAACTGAGTTGCTTCTCGTCGCGGGCCTGTGCGGTGGCAGACAGTGTCGTGGACCACGAGATACAGACCAGGGCGGCAAGGGCGACGCCGCCGTCCAGCAGGCAGCGCAACCGTTCCTGAGGCGCTATTGGACTCGGGAACAGCCATAGGGCGATGGCGATGAAGACCGGGAACAGCAGGAAGCCGAAGTCTGACGGTGTCGGGAACGGAGTCGACACGTTGATGACCAACTCATACCAGCACCAAGCGCCTTGTCCGATGGTCCAAGCCCCGGTTGCCAGTGCAAAGAAAATCCAGGATCTACGCATGCGTCCGGAGGCCCGCAGGGCAGCGACCGAGGTTGAACCGCAGGCCAGCAAGGCCCCCGCCAGTTGGGTCAAGTTACCGAAGTACCGCATGAATGCGGGATCGCCCAGATTGAACACGAAAGGTATGGTCAGAAAGCCACCTGTCAGGACGACGAGGGCAGTCGGCAGCCAATGTCGCGTGTGGCCGCCCGTAGGAGTTATTGCGCGAGCAGTTCCCCGGGTTGGTAAGAGTGTCACGCCTTCAGTGTGGCCTAAGATATTAGGCCATCAGGGCACAGGGCGCAGTTTGGACCATTGATCACTCCGCCGTGTGTGAAGTATCACTCCCCAGTCGGAATGGTCGCTCTAGGTGACTGAACACCGGCGCCGATGAGCGGTGGGTGGTCGAGCGAAATCACGACTCTGGGAGAGTTGGCCGAGAGTTTGGTCGCAATACGCTTGCGCCTCACGAATTACGGGCACAAATTCTGATCTGATGGTTCCTGCTACATCCGCATGGCGGTCGGAGCAGCGCAGCCCGTCAGCAAATTCAGGTCAGGAGTTCCGCGCGTGCCAAGAATGGCCGAATACCCTCATGCCGATCACTTCCTGCTGCACCTGAGCGATACCCATCTGCTACCTGATGGCGATCCCCTTTACGGCCACATCGATGCCGAGGGGTATCTGACAAAACTGTTCGATGATCTTGAAGCCGGTGGGGCCCGTCCGGAAGCGATTGTGCTGACCGGTGATCTGGCCGATAAGGGTGCACCGGACGCCTACAAGCGTCTGCGATCCATCGTCGAACCGGTAGCAGGTCGATTGGGTGCGGTGATGATCTGGGTGATGGGCAACCATGACGACCGGGGCAATTTCAGGTTGGGGCTGCTTGACGAGGAACCGCTGACGGACCCAATCGACCGGGTCTACGACATCAATGGCTTGCGGATCATCGCTTTGGACACCACGGTTCCCGGTTTACATCACGGTGAGATCAGTGATCAGCAGATGCGTTGGCTGGCTGCCGAACTTGCTACCCCGGCACCGGATGGCACCATCCTGGCCATGCATCACGCACCGATACCCTGCGTACTCGATCTGGCGGTCCTGGTCGAACTCCGGGATCAAGCCAAACTCGCGCGGGTGCTCAGAGGTACCGATGTTCGCGGCATCCTGGCCGGACATCTGCACTTCTCCACCCATGGCAGCTTCGCCGGTATCCCGGTGTCGGTGGCCACGGCCACCTGTTACACCCAGGATCTCAAGGTCCCGGTCGGTGGCATGCGCGGCCGGGACGGAGCGCAGGCCTTCAACCTGGTCCACGTCTATGAAGACACCGTGGTGAACTCGGTCGTTCCGATGGCCGACTACCTGACCTTCGGCGACGTCGATGCCCACGACGTGGACGAAAGGCTGGTCGAGGCCGATATCGTCATCGCCCCGTCCGGCTCGAATTCGACGAGCAACTTCCACTAGTTCAGTTTTCCGACCCGGTGATCAGGAACGGGGTGTCCGAAACCGGGATGCTCTCCGGGACCTCCCATGGCGCCGGGATCGGGAAGTAGCGATCCAGGAACACCCGCACCGCCGCCGCTCTTTCTTCCTCCGGCACCTCGGGGAAACTGCCGTCGTTGAGGCAGAAGAAATCCAGTGAGCGCTTCTTCAACAGACCGTTCAACGAACGCAGGCCGGCATGGGATGTGGTGTCGATATAGGCCAGTCGGGCTTGATCCTGCACTACGGCGCGCCCGGTCATCAGCGCGTAGTAGTGATAGAGCGAGTTGGTGACGGAGATATCGGTGCTGGCCCGGAACTTGCTGGCCTGGGTGCGGGCGAAGTCTTCGTCGAACTCGGCTTCCATTTCCAGCAACACGCTCTTGCGCAGCGGGGTGGCCGCATGTTCAAGGTGCCTGGTGATCAGCTTGCCGAATTTGCCGTGCAGCAGCGCTCGGTTGACCCGAGCCGCGTTCTCATAGCCGCTGCGTGACGGATCGGAATCGCCGACCCCAATCCGTAATGGCGCCTGCAGGAACCTGGTTAATCCGCCTGGGGAGAAGAACATCTCCGGACGGACTGGGCGACCGAAGAACATGTCGTCATTTGAATACAGGAAGTGTTCCGACAGCCCCTCGATATGCTGCAGCTGACTCTCGACCGCGTGAGAGTTATGGGTGGGCAAAGCATCTGGGTTCTGAAAATGGTCCTCGCCGCGGATCAGGGTCACCTGGGGATGCTCATCGAGCCAAGCCGGTCGTGGTGAGTCGGTGGCGATGAAAATATTGCGAATCCACGGCGCGAAGAGGTAGACCGACCGCAATGCGTATTTCAGCTCGTCCAATTGGCGGAACCGGGCATCGGCGTCATCACCTTCGCCCACCACATAACTGTTCATCCGGCGGGCCCGGGCCCGCTGCCATTCCAGCGATGATCCATCGACCCAGGAGAAGACGATGTCGATCGGGAAGCTGATATCGGTCGCCAGGTCGACGAACATGTTTTCCAGAGTGGGCCAGGTCACGCCGTACATCAGGACGGTCGTGTGTGGGGCCTCGTCACGGAGAAGTCGTCGTCGGGTCAGCGAGTTTTCCACCGGTGTGACGATCGAGTTCTTACCGAACGACCAGAGTTCGAGGGCGACTCCGGTGGCAGCGCCATATTTCAGGCCCCCGCGCAACTCGATGCGCGGGCGGAAGAGGCGGAACATCCGTGATTTACGGTGGGTCTGGAAGCCTTCCTCGGACAGCAGGAATGGCTCATTATCCTTGCCGCCCAGGCTTTTTGCGTAGAACGGCTCATCGGCAAAGGCGTCGGTCAGGGCTCTGATGAGGGCCATGCGCTGAGTGCGATCCACTGCCAGTACCGGGCGATCGGCAGTACCGCGCACCAACAGGTACTCGATCTCGGCCCGGTCCAACACGGTTTTGATCGCCAGTAGATCGGTTACCATCGCCTGATCCGGGGTCAGATCGTTGTTGATCAACGTGAACCGACCCTGGTGCAACACGATGTCGTTACGCTGCAATAGTTTTGAAGGATAAGTGCTCATGGTTCCCCCGACCCAATCATTGTGGAACGGTGCTTGCCCAGCTCATGGGCCCTACCGTCGACCATACAGCGCTCGCGCAAGCCTGAGCGCCAGCCGATTCCTGCTGCCGCACCGTCGCGATCTTCCCACATCGCGCCCCAGTGCCGGACGCCGATGCTGCTGATACCGGCCACCCTCGCGCTGGGTATTTCGACCATCACGAACGCGTGCAAAGCGGGCCAGGAACCTGCGCTGGATAGTGTTTCCTCATGACGCAACGGGTAGTTCTCGGCCTTGATATCGGAACCTCCAGCAGCAAGGGGGTGCTCGTCGATCTGGACGGTGCCATCCTGCACACCGCCAGTCGCGCCCATGACGTCAGCCGGCCGCACGCCGGCTGGGTGGAAATGGACGCCGGCATCTGGTGGAGCGAATTTATCGATATCAGCCGAGAGCTGCTCGCTGCCGCTTCCGGTGTAGAGGTGGTGGCCGTTGGTGTCAGCGGGATGGGACCGTGCGTCCTGATCGCCGATGAGAACAGCGAGCCGCTACGGCCGGCCATCCTTTACGGAGTCGACACCAGGGCCACCGCGCAGATCGCCCGGTTGACGGCCGAACTCGGCGCCGACACCGTCCGCGAACGCGGCGGTTCCGAACTCACCACCCAGGCCGTCGGCCCAAAGCTGGCCTGGCTCTCGGAGAACGAACCGGACGTATTCGCTCGAGCTCGACGGTTGTTCATGCCCAGTTCTTATCTGGGCTACCAGCTGACCGGCTCCTACGTGCTGGATCATCACTCGGCCAGCCAGTCCACCCCGCTCTACGACACCCACGAGATGGCCTGGTATCAGCCGTGGGTGGACTTGATTTCGCCAAAACTTGAACTACCACATCTGATGTGGCCGCAAGATGTGGCGGGCACCGTGACTGCGGCCGCGGCTGAACTGGCCGGTTTGCCGGTCGGCATCCCCGTCATCGCCGGTACCGTCGACGCTTGGACCGAAGCGGTCAGCATCGATGCGCAGAACCTGGGCGATCTGATGTTGATGTACGGCACCACCATGTTTCTGGTCAATACGGTGCCGGAACCTTTGACGTCGCCGGCGCTGTGGGGAACCATCGGCGCGTATCCCGGCACTCGGAACCTTGCCGGCGGAATGGCTACCTCCGGCGCCATTACCGGCTGGCTCAAGGAATTGTTCGGCGACGCAGATTTCGCCCAGCTCACCCAGGAGGCCGCTGCCGCCGGCGCCGGCGCCAATGGACTGTTGATGTTGCCCTACTTCGCGGGCGAGCGAACCCCGATCCAGGATCCGCATGCCCGCGGAATCATTGCCGGGCTTACCCTTTCCCATACTCGCGGTGATCTGTATCGGGCCGCGCTAGAGGCAACCGCCTTCGGGGTGCGGCACAATATCGAGTCGATGGAAGAGGCAGGCGCCACCATCGAGCGGATCGTTGCCGTCGGCGGCGGCACCAAAGGTTCGCTCTGGACGCAGATCGTCTCCGATATCACCGGTCGGCCGCAGGTCATTCCGTCCCAAACCATCGGAGCCAGCTACGGCGCCGCCTATCTCGCCGCGCTGAACATCGCCCCGGTGGAAATCAAGAAGTGGAATCCGCCGACCGTAGTGATCCAGCCGAATCCGGACACCGCCGAGGACTACACCGACCTGTATCGCCTGTACCGAGAGCTCTACCCGGCCACCCGCAGTATTTCCCATCAACTTGCCGAACGGCAGCTCCGAACCTGAGCGTATTGCGCCGCAAGCGGAAAATTTCCACTTTCCGGCGCTGCGGGGCTGTGATTGACAGATGCGCGACACCTCAAGCTGGTCGGTAGTGCACTCAATGCGCTCCGGGACCAACGTCAAACAAAAGCTACCCCCGGGACTGGCGAAGCGGGTGCTGGCCTTCGCCACACCGTTCCGCAAGATGCTCATCGGATTCACGATTCTGGTGGTCATCGACGCGCTGGTCGGAGTGGCAACACCGCTTCTGGCCGGCCGGGTGGTCAACGAGATCACCAGCGACGGCGCCATCCGGGTGGTGGTCTGGACTGCCGTCATCATCGCCGGATTGGCCGTACTGGACGCCGGGCTTTCCTACATCCAGCGGTGGTACTCGGCCAGTATCGGCGAGGGGTTGATCTTCAAACTCCGCTCCACCGTGTTCGAACACGTGCAGTCGATGCCGCTGGCCTTCTTCACCCGAACCCAAACCGGAGCGCTGGTCAGCCGCCTCAACAATGACGTCCTCGGCGCCCAGCAGGCCTTTACCTCCACCCTTTCCGGAGTGGTCAGCAACGCGGTCAGCCTGGTCGTCACCGCTGCCGTGATGTTCACCCTGTCCTGGCAGATCACCGCGCTGGCTCTGGTGCTCCTACCGGTCTTTGTCTTCCCGGCCAAACGGGTGGGCCGCCAATTGCAGACCATCACCCGTGAGTCCTACAGCCTCAACGCGTCGATGAATACCACCATGTCGGAACGGTTCAATGTCTCCGGCGCGCTGCTGGTGAAGTTGTTCGGGCGGCCGGACAAGGAGGCTCAATCGTTCAGCGATCGAGCTTCTCGGGTACGCGATATCGGTATCAAATCGGCGATGTACGCTCGCGCACTGTTTGTTGCGCTGAGCCTGGTCGCCGCTCTGGCCCAGGCATTGGTCTACGGATTGGGCGGCTACTACGCCCTCACCGGGCAGCTTTCGGCCGGTACCGTGGTCACGCTGGCGCTGCTGCTGTCCCGTCTTTACGGCCCGTTGATGGCATTGTCCAACGTCCGGATTGACGTGATGAGCGCCTTGGTCAGTTTCGATCGGGTCTTCGAGGTGCTCGATCTCAAACCCATG
>JBBSRY010000065.1:0-8112 GCA_038242595.1 Mycobacteriales bacterium | reverse complement strand
CGGGGTGCTTGGCCTTCACCGAGGCCAACATGCCGAGATTGCCGTAGAGCTTGTTGTCCGCGTTCTCCCGGACGGCGCAGGTATTGAACACCACCACGTCGGCGACCTGACCGGAATCGGCGATGGCGTAGCCGGCATCCTCCAGCAGCCCGGAAAGCCGCTCGGAATCGTGCACATTCATCTGGCAGCCGTAGGTTCGGACCTGGTAGGTACGAACGGTCTCAACACCTGGGGTTTCAAAGCCTGGGGCCGCAACGGCGAATTGCTCGACATCAATCAGATCAAAGGTGCTACTCACGGCCTTGAGCCTACTTGCTCCAGTTCGACCGGAAGACATGTCGAGGACCCACGGCCATTGCTGAGGAATGAAATCGAACCGGTGACGGCCTGATAATGCCAATTGGCTGCCCGGCTGAGCCGCTTCACGAAAATCTCGTTCCTGCAGCTGACAGCCCCCGAAATGAGCCTATTCACCCTATTTGTCCGATTCTGCGGATATGCATCCGGTAAAGAGTCGGTTGCAGAACCCGGTTGGACACGCGCAGCAGCGTCAACCTGTGCAAAACTCCCCACAGACGTGCCGGGCCGGCTTCCGGTTGCGCGCCTATGTGGGAAACGACTGCGCGAAACCATCCGCGCCGACGTACCTTCATCGAGGTATCTGACGGAACGACTGGATGGGAACTTGCCCTGTGACTAATGCGACCGCTACACCCATGGTCGGAATTTACGACGTGCAAAAGCACTTCGGCTCGCTTCACGTCCTGAAAAACATCAACCTCATCGTTCCCGTGGGCCAGGTGGTGGTGGTGCTCGGACCGTCAGGATCGGGCAAGTCCACGTTGTGCCGCACGATCAATCGGCTCGAACCTGTCGATACCGGAAAGATCGAGATCGACGGTATTGAGCTTCCGGCGGAGGGCAAAGCCCTGGCGCAGCTTCGTTCGGACGTGGGCATGGTGTTCCAGTCGTTCAATCTGTTCGCGCACAAAACCATCCTGGAAAACGTCACCCTCGGCCCGCTCAAAGTTCGCAAGATGAAAAAGGACGCAGCCGACAAGCTGGGGATGTCGCTGCTCGAGCGGGTCGGCATTGCATCGCAGAAAGATAAGCTGCCGGCTCAGCTATCCGGCGGGCAACAGCAGCGAGTCGCCATCGCCCGAGCGCTGGCGATGCAACCCAAGGTGATGCTCTTCGACGAGCCGACCTCCGCTCTCGACCCCGAAATGGTCAATGAGGTGCTCGACGTGATGACCTCGCTCGCCAAGGAGGGAATGACGATGCTCTGCGTCACCCACGAAATGGGCTTCGCCCGCAAAGCTGCCGATCGGGTAATTTTCATGTCCGACGGCGAGGTGGTCGAAGACTCCACTCCGGATTCCTTCTTCACCAATGCGCAGTCCTCGCGTGCCAAGGACTTTTTATCCAAGATTCTCACCCACTGAGTGGGAACCCGTCCGAGAAATACTTCTGCTCTTCAATTCCCGCGGGAAAGTCCCGCATCGTTACCCGGAGGTAAAAGAATGAATTTCCGTAAACTCTCATCGGTGGTCGCCGGTGTTGCAGCCCTGACGCTGGTGCTTAGCGCCTGTGGCAGTAGCGACGCCGACGACGCGTCGAGTTCCGTCACCAGCGCCGGCGCCGGTGCCGGGGGCGCTGCATCCGAGGCCATGACCGACGCTTCGGAGGGCATGACAGAAGCCATGACCGACGCCTCCGACGGCATGACAGAGGCCATGACCGATGCCTCTGAGGCCATGACCGATGCCACCAGTGAAGCCGGCGGAGCCGGCAGCTCTGCTGCTACCGGTGACAGCGCCCTGCTCGACAAGGCCGCCGGCGGTTCTCTGGTCATCGGCATCAAGTTCGATCAGCCCGGTCTCGGCCTGAAGAACCCGGACGGAACCTTCTCCGGATTTGATGTCGAAGTTGCCAAGTACGTCGCCAAGAAGCTGGGGGTTGAAGAGTCGGGTATCGAGTTCAAGGAGACCAAGTCTGCTGAGCGCGAAGACGCGATTGCCAACGGCACCGTCGACTTCATCGTCGCGACCTATTCGATCACCGAAAAGCGTCAGGCAGTCATCAACTTCGCCGGCCCTTACTTCGTTGCACACCAGGATCTCTTGGTGAAGGCCGACAACACCGATATCACCGGACCGGAAACCATGGCCGGAAAGATCCTATGCTCTGTTGCCGGCTCCACTCCGGCGCAGAAGGTCAAGGACACCTATGCGGCAGATGTGGCCCTGCAGGAGTTCGGTACTTACACCGAATGTGTTGAAGCACTGAACAACGGCGTTGTCGATGCTGTTACCACCGATGACGTGATCCTGGCCGGTTATGCCGCTCAGTACCCGGGTGAGCTGAAGTTGGTCGGCAAGGGCTTCTCCGATGAGAACTACGGCATCGGACTGAAGAAGGGCGATACCGCCGCCACCGACGCCATCAACACGGCGATCCAGGACATGATCGACGACGGATCCTGGGCTGCGGCTCTGGAATCCACCGTTGGTCCGTCGGGTTATGTCATCCCCGAGCCGCCGACGGTTGGCTAGTCTTTGACACCGGGGTGCGGCCGCGATGATTCGGTCGCACCCCCGTTTTGTTTGAACGCTGGTTTCAGGAGTAACTCTCGACAAGCAGAAAGGGGCGCGGGTCAGGTGGATTTCAGCTTTCTGAGCGATGATCGCTACAACCTGCTGGGCGCTGCATGGATGACGGTTCAGCTGACCTTCTGGTCGGCCATCGGATCGCTGATCCTTGGCACAATCTTGGCCGCCATGCGAGTAGCACCGGTACCGTTGCTGCGCGGCTTTGCCACCGTCTACGTCAACGTGATGCGCAATATCCCGCTCACCGTGGTCATCATCATCATGTGGCAGGTGCTCTTCTCGCAGCTCGGGCTGGTGCTGGCAACGCGCGAACCCGGGGTAAACCCGCAGGTGTATCTCGACACCAATAACTTTCGCTTGGCGGTACTCGGTTTCATCCTCTACACCGCCACCTTCGTGTGCGAGTCGATCCGGGCCGGCATCAACACGGTCCCGGTCGGTCAGGCCGAAGCTGCCCGCGCCATCGGGCTCAAATTCACCCAGGTGCTGAGCGTCATCATCCTGCCGCAGGCGTTCCGTGCGGTGATCGGGCCGCTCGGCAGCGTGTTCATCGCGCTGACCAAGAACACCACCATTGCGGCCGCCATCGGCGTGGCCGAAATGGCTCTGCTGATGAACACCCTCATCGAGAACGAATCCGACAGTCTGTCTGCGGTCTTCGTCTCAGTTGCCGTGGTGTTCCTGATTCTGACGTTGCCGGTTGGGCTGCTCTTCGGCTGGGTCTCCAAGAAGGCTGCGGTGAAGCGATGAGCGATGCAACGGCTGTTCTCTACGATTACCCCGGCCCGAAGGCCAAGGTACGTAACAACATTATCACCGTCATCTTCCTGCTGATCCTGGCCTACATTCTTTGGTACGTGTACGACACGCTGGAAGGCAAGGGTCAGCTCACCGCTGCAAAATGGGAACCGTTCCTCACCGGGGATATGTGGACCAAGGCCCTCCTGCCGGGCATTTGGACCACTCTCAAAGCAGCGTTCATCTCGGTGATCATTGCGTTGCCGATCGGTGCCGTATTTGGTATCGCGCGGCTCTCCGACCAGGCCTGGATCCGGGTACCGGCCGGTGTCGTCGTCGAATTCTTCCGCGCCATCCCGGTGCTGGTGTTGATGATCTTCGCCAATGCCGTGTTTGTGACGATCTTCGGATTCGCCAGTGCGCTGACCGCGACCGTCACCGCCCTGGTGCTGTACAACATGTCGGTGCTGGCCGAGGTATTCCGCTCCGGCATCCTGTCGCTGCCCAAGGGGCAGAGCGAGGCCGCGCTTGCCATCGGCATGAGCAAGGGCCAGATGATGAGCATCATCTTGCTCCCCCAGGCGATTACCGCCATGTTGCCGGCCATTGTCAGTCAGTTGGTGGTCATCCTCAAGGACACCGCGCTCGCCGGCATCTTCATCGGTTTGGAGGAGCTGCGACGCGCCGGTGGCGCTGCGGCGAGTTCCTATAAGAACCTGGTCCCGATCTACATCGTCGTCGCCCTGATCTACATCGCGATGAATCTGGCCTTGACGAGTCTGGCCAGTGTGCTGGAAAAGCGCGGACGTCGCCGTCGTGGCGGTCGTCAGACCCCAATGCTGATCGAAACCGAGGCCGCCGTTCCGGGCTTGGCCGTGGATGCCACCATCGCCTCGGCCGCCCCACCGGAGAACAAGAAACATCTCTGACTCAGCTGTCTATCGACAGTGCGCAGCACTGCCCGGTACCGCAGGTGCGGTACCGGGCAGTTCTGTCTGGTCACCACTTCGCTGGCGCCGATCCCGCTGAGTTGCTCAGGTCTTTCCGCCCCAGGGTGGTAGCGGGCCGATGGACGGCCTCTCACGGAGCCGACAGCGCCTCAGCGGGCGATCTCGGTAGCTCTGGACTCCCTGATCACTGTCACGCGGACCTGACCCGGATAGGTCAGTTCCTCTTCGATCTGCTTGGCAACTTCCCGAGCGATCATGTGCGCCTCGATATCGTCCACCACGTCGGGCTTGACCATCACCCGGAGCTCGCGCCCGGCCTGCATGGCGAAAACCTTTTCCACGCCCTTCTTGGCGCTGGCAATGGCTTCGATTCGTTCCAGTCGCTGGACATAGGACTCCAATGATTCCCGGCGGGCACCAGGACGGCCGCCGGAGCAGGAATCAGAGGCCTGTGTCAGGACAGCTTCGATGGTCGTTGGCGTGACCTCATCGTGGTGCGCTTCGATGCAGTGCGCCACCTCTTCGTTTTCGCCGTACTTGCGAGCCAGTTCGGCGCCGACGATGGCGTGCGAACCGCGGGATTCGTGGGTCAACGCTTTACCGATGTCATGCAGGAAGGCGCCGCGAACCAAATTGGTGGGATCGATACCCATTTCGTAGGCGATGCCCCGTGCGATGTGCGCGGTCTCGACCATGTGGCCGAGCACATTCTGCCCGTAAGAGGTCCGGTACTTGAGATGACCGAGAAGTGTCATCAGCTCGGGGTGAACTTCGCCGATACCAACATCGACCAAGGCGTCTTCGGCAGCGCGGCGGCACAGGGCCTGCACCTCGTCCTGGGCGCGTTCGTAGGCTTCTTCAATCCGGTGCGGATGAATCCGGCCGTCCTCGATGAGCATCAGCAGCGTGACTCGCCCCACTTCCCGGCGAACCGGGTCAAAACACGACAGGAGGACGGCTTCCGGAGTGTCATCGATGATCACATTCACACCGGTCACGTTCTCGAAGGTCCGGATATTGCGACCCTCCCGACCGATGATCCGGCCCTTGACCTCCTCGGCCGGCAAATGCACCACTGACACCACCGATTGGGAGGTTTGGTCGCTGGCGACCTTCTGCACCGCATCGGCCACGATCGCTCTGGCTTTTTGCTTTGCGGTGGCCTCCGCCTCCGCCTCCACCCGGCGGGTCATGATGGCTGCCTCGCGGCGAACCACACTTTCCATCTTGGTCAGCAGCTGAATCTTGGCCTCATCGGCGGTCAAACCACCGATTCGCTCCAGCTCACGCTCATGCTCCACGGTCCGGGCTTTTACCAGTTCGGCCTGTTCGACCAGTTCCCGTTCCCTGGTTTCCAGCGCTACCGCATCCAACCGCAGTGCTTCGCCCCGTGTTTCCAGGGCCTTGCGTGCGACCTCAACCTCGGCCCGAGCGGCCACTGACGCGCTGCGCTCGGAATCGAAGGATCTGAGGTCTTTGGCCAACTGGGCGTTGGACTCCTTGAATGCCTGCTGTGCACTGAGCAGATCGGCGCGATCGGCCTTCAACGAGACCGAACCCAATTCTGCAGCCCGGCGACCTTCATCTTCGGCTCGTTGCCGAAGAGTTTCCAGCTCCGCTCGCAGTTCCCGACGTTCCCGTGCAGTTTCCTCACGAGCAGCTTTACGGATCGACTCCGCTTGAGCCGCCGCCGCACTGCGAAGTTCTTCCGCAGCGGTCACCGCGGAGGACCTGGCTTTGTCCGCTTCTGTTGCAGCGTTCCGACGAAGCTCTGCTGCTTCGATTCGGGCGGCTTCCAGATCGGGAGTAACCGGGACTGCCTGCGGTGCCGGAGTGACAGCGGAAAACTTTGCCATCAACTGGCGAGCAAATTCATCGGTAAGGACCGGGTTCTGAACCGGCTCAGCGGGGCGTCTGCGGAGCAACAGAAAAATTAACGCGACAAGTAGTAGTACAACGACGACAGCAAAAACGATCAATACTGGGCTATCCATGACACCTCCTCAGTTATCACCACCATTTTCGGCGGTACGGAGGATCGGTCGCTGCCACGAACACGTCCAGCGCCTGGCAACAACTGTTGCTTCGGCACGGTACGGACTTTCGTAGTCCGCAGATCCCGCTCCATAAATTCAAGAATTCGACAATGCCAACTGGGGCAAAGCCGTCAATCCTCTTCGGCTACGGAAGCTGGGTGGTACGTACGGCGAAATTTCACCGTTATCGGTCGCTATATGCAGATAATTCGTAAGGTTTGTGATCCTCCTGTGATGTTGAGATTAGGTTCGTGTTCAACCCCGGTCAAGCCGACCCGCAGCAACGATGAACGTGCACTGCGATGACGGCAACAACTGCGTCCGAGCCACACTGCTCCGCATCACCACCACCTGCATGGATGAGCCGATCAGAGCGAGTCGTCGGTCTCCACCAGATCGGCATCCCCAACCCCGTAATCGCGGAGCGCTGAATTGACCAGTTCGTAGGACATCGAGGCTGAGTAGCCGCGACGGGCCAACAGCCCGACCAACCGACGTCGAGCCGTAGCCGGCCCGGCGGCCATTGCCGAGCCGATACGTTTGCCGATCAAGACCCGGCCCCGCTCCCATTCGTCTTCGATGTCTACTTCCAGCAGAGCCTGCGCGGCGATGTCGTCATCGATGCCTTTGCTTCGGAGCTCCATCGCCAGGGCGCGTTTTCCCAATCCGCGCTCTTTGTGTTTGGTGCGTACATAGGACTGGGCATAGGCGTCGTCATCGATGAGGCCCAACTCCGCATAGCGGTCAAGAACCCTATTCGCGACGTCCTCAGCGATTCCTCGCTTCTTCAATGCCTGGAACAGATTGGCCCGCGGACGGGCCGAATCGGTCAGTAGCCGCAGGCAGATACTTTTGGCCACCGCTTCCGGATCACCGAGCTCGTCCTCTGGGTGTCCGCCGGGCTTCCGGCCGCGGCGCTCCCCCCCAGTGCCGGATCGGGGACTGGCGCCGGCGCTTGCACCTCTGGGACTGGAGCTGCCGGCCGTCGACCCGGTGCTGCCCACTGTGGTGCCTTCGATGGGCTTCGTGCGGGTGGCCATCGCTGCCAGTCGCAGCCGCAGGGCTTCCATTGCAGCTTGCCGCTCGGCGACCGAACCGAACAGGGCGCCGCCGGCCGGCGGCGCCCACTCCGGCGTCCCTGATTCAGACCCCGGCATCGCGTTCAGACCTCGTCATCACTGATTCAGACCTCGTCATCGCGTTCAGACCTCGTCATTGCGTTCAATCTTTTCGAGTTATCGGTCGGGATGTGATCATCGGCCGAGTTCAGACCGGGACCACAACGTCCGACCGTCTCACTGGCGAAAGCGAGACCAGCCGGACGTTGGAACAAATGCAAACTGGACCAAGTGCAAAGCACTCGGAGCGGGTCCGATCAGAAGTCGACCGGCGCCGAAACCGGCTCGTCGATATCAATACGCGCACCGACGCCGAGCTTCTCCTTGATCCGCTTCTCGATCTCGTTGGCGATATCGGGGTTGTCGGTCAGGTGCTTACGCACGTTTTCCTTGCCCTGGCCAAGCTGCTCTCCGTCGTAGGTGTACCAAGCACCCGCCTTGCGCACGATGGACTGCTCGACACCGACATCGATCAGCGATCCCTCACGAGAAATACCGTGCCCGTAGATGATGTCGAACTCGGCCTGCTTGAACGGCGGGGCCACCTTGTTCTTCACGACCTTGACCCTGGTCCGGTTACCGACCACGTCGGTACCGTCCTTCAGGGCCTCGATACGCCGGATGTCCAGGCGGACCGAGGCGTAGAACTTGAGCGCCT
>JBBSRY010000064.1:0-8125 GCA_038242595.1 Mycobacteriales bacterium | reverse complement strand
GCACCGGACTCGGCACCAGGGCCGGATCGACCAGTCGTAGCTTCGGTGACGGATAGGCCACGATCGGATTGGTCAATACGGCCCCTTTTTCGGCAAGTTCGGTGGCCGATTGCTGTGACTGCACCTTCGCGCGCAGCGCGAACAGACTGAAGAAGGAGTACCGGCCGTCCGCGCTCAGTGCGGTAGCGGGACCGGCAACAGCGGTCAATTGGCTCTCCAACTCGGATGTGTTGTCGCCGGCTCGTTTCCGGTCGACGCTCACGCCGGCAAACCCGATGGTTGCCAGATCCGTCAGTATTTGAGGCACCGGCGCGGTGGTGACGTACTGCGGCCAGTCCGCGGCCGGTCGGCCACGGATCGAACCGGCAGACCATCGCAGGGTGGTGGAGTGCAGGTAGAGCCGGAGTTGGTCGGTATCGGAGACCTGGTTCACCGAGTCGGTTTCCGGGAACTCGACGTAGGGCAACTGGAACACCATCGAATCGTCCGGTAGCTGGTCCTGGATCTGATGAACGAAGTTGTCGTCGGACTGCCACGAGGCGGCCACCTGGTTGTACTGCGGCACCGCCTTGGCGATGTCCTGGTCGGCGACACCGATCAGCAGCACCAGCGTTGCCACCACTGCGGTGGCCCGGCCGGTGGTGTGAGACCGGCCGGCCGGCCGCGGCGCGGCCGCCCATCGCCGGAGGCCGGCATCGATGACCAGTCCGACCGCTGCCAGCGCAAGAAGAGCAATGACGATGGACATCCGATTCCAGCCGCGGATGTTCGGGGTGAAGAAGGAAATAATGGTGGAGAATCCGCCGACGGTCGCAGCGAAGAACGCCACCCAGGTCAGAGCGGACAGATTTCGCAGCGTGTCGCGCCGCACCTGTTGTTCCGGGGTGGGGACGGTGTCCCGTGTTCGATTGGCGATGAATTCCACCATCATCACCAGCAGGATCAGGAATCCGGCGGTAGCTACCAGGCCGAGCGCGGGGTTCTCCGATGGCAATGGATAGTTGCTGTCATACCGCGCTCGAAAGTCGGCAAACAATGACAATGGATGTCCTGGCGCCGGCAGCACCAGCGAACTGAACTTCAACGCATAGATTTCGCTGGCCACCCCGTCCCGGCTGAAACCGGCCAGGTTGGGGCCGTGCATCCATTGATAGATATTGTCCGGCACCATATTCAGGCCGGCCACGAAGAGTCCGACAATGCCGGCTGTGACAGCGCCGCGGAAGCGCGACCAGGACCCGGTTCGGGCCAGCGCGACGAACCCGCCGGCCGCCAGTAGGACCAGGGTAAAAACCACATAGTAGGTGGACGCCGTTGCCACCAAGCCGAGGCAGTAGACGGTAATTGCGCCGCGGCCGGTAACAACCCCCCGGATCTTTTCCACCCGGGTATAACCGGAGGTGGTACCCCAGACCGCTTGCCCGCGAATCACTCGCAGTACCACGGCCAGTCCCAACGGAATGGGATAATAGCTGCCGAGGAACAGGTGCCCCTGGTGCCGCAGGAAATGGTACGGAGCGACCGCGAACAGCACGGCGAGGACGACGGCCATCGGACGGGACAGCCCACACTGGCGCAGGAACCACAGTGCGGTGACTGCAGCCAGCACAAATCCGATCAGGTAGTACAGGTTTGCTGCGACCGCGACATTGCTGGTAAACCAGCCCAGGATCCGGGCGGCCACCATGTGCAAATTATCGGCAGTCGGAAAGTCGTGATAAACCTGTCCGGCCGGTGCGCCCAGGTTCGGTTGCGATTCATACCAGCCGGTTTCCATCACCGTTTTGAAGTGCGCAAATACCGCGGCGGCATCGTTGTCGAGGTAGTAGAACGGCACCTTTAGGTCTGCCAACCAGAGTCTGGCCATCACGAAGATTGCGACCACCGTCAACGCAATCACACTCAGATAGGCGCGCAGATCGGAGGTGGCCCAAGCGTTGAGCGCAAATGACGCAGCCCGGTGCCACGTCGAGCGCGGTGAGGCCTGCGGCGATGATCCCCTATCCGATTCGGGGCCGGTCGGACCGGGCCCTTCGGGGGGGACGCGGCGACGCAATCCAGCTTGGAAACTCACTTGATTGGTGCCTCTCGGGGTCAGTACTCCTACTTGGCGAAGGATAGCCGCTGCTTGGCATCTGAAAATGATGCGTGCCCGGTCGCGATCATGATGACCGCGCGGACCAGTCGGGTCCACGCTCCTGCATGGCTCGGCGCATATCCGCCACGGTGGCGGCTATGCCAACGGAAAGTGGGGTCAGCGTGCGGCGGTCCAGATCGGGCCACACCCGAGAGCGAAGCCGCAGATCCCGGACTTGGAACTTTGCGTTGGGGGAGGTGCCCAGTACCACGCGGGGAGTTCGTTTGAAGATGTGGCGGCATTCGCCGAGTAGCGCGCCGATCGTCACGCCTTGCCCGGAGGCGAAGATCTTGAGCGTGACATTCGACCGGGGCTGACGGCTCAAGCGGGCCAGGCCATCACCGATCATCGAAGCGCAGTCACCGACATACAGATAGTCGCGAACGGTATCCAGCGAGACGTAGACCGAAATGGGCTGTCCGGTGATATGCGAGCGGCAGATGTGGGAGATCAGCCCCTGCGGCTTACTCAGATTCTGACCAGGGCCGTACAGATTCGCGATCCGGCCGATCAGCACCGGAACACCCGTGTTGGCGGCGAATGACACCACCAATTGTTCACAGGCCAATTTGGCAGCTCCATAAGGCGAAATCGCGCCGGCCACATCATTTTCGGAGAAAGGTGCCTGCCCGGAACCGGCGTAGACGCCGCCGGCCGAAGAGGCCAGAAAAACACTGCCTTGCCCGTTGCCGTCAGCGGCGACCTGTAGCTGGTCCAGATAACCGGCGAAGGTGGCAGTCTCCTGCTCGAACACGACAGCCGGGGTTCCGGTGACACCGGCGCCGGCGCACCAGGCCACTCGCCAGGGTCGGCCGGCGCAAAGACTGAAAAGTTGATCTGTGCCGGCCTGCAACGCCGACGCAGCAGCGTCCGGATCGGACCAGGGGATCGGCATCGTGACCACCTCCTGATCATCACGGCTGCGCAGGTCGCTGACCAACGATCGACCGAGTAGGCCACCGGCGCCGATCACCCAGGTCACCGGCCGGATCTGGTCGAACGTCACGGGTGGCGCGTCGGCTGTCCGGCCGGTGCAGCAGTTGGCGGCGCTTGTTTCAGGTTGGCAACAGGGTGCTGGGCCGCAGGGTGCTGGGCCGCAGGGTGCTGGGCCGCAGGGTGCTGCCGACGCCCCAGCGGGCCGTCTACCGGGTCGCTCACGATCAGATATAGCGGCCGGCCCATCGCCATATTCACCGCAACACCGATGTATTCGGCAATGATTCCGAGGGAAAACAGAATGGCCCCACCGACCAGCAGCGTGACCACCATCTGGGAGGCCCAGCCGGCCGCGATATCAACTCCGGAGAACAGCCGGGAAATGATCACGAACAGAGCCAGGACAAATCCACCAACGGCAAACAGCTCACCGAGGATGCTGACCAGCCGAAGACCCTTGGTGCCGCTGGAGAGCACCATCCGCCAAAAATGTGAGGTCAGCGTGCGAAAAGAATATCCGGATGGCGAACCCTCGGCGCGGAGTTGGACCGGGCTGGTAACGATCTTGTCGGCCACCCATCCCATCGCGACATCCAGGTAAACCCCAGAACCGGCATAAGCGGCCACGCTGCGACCGATTTCACCAAGGACCAGCCGAAAACTCTGAAAGTCCTGTCTGTTGGGGCCGTCAGAACTGCTGGACAGCATCTTCTTGGCGGTCCGTGAAGCAAGATTGCGCAAAAAACCGTGGGGGGCGGCATTGGTGGGCTTGGCATAGACCACCGAGGCGCCCTCGGCCATCGCGGTATCCAGCATCGAGGCAATGTCCGCCGGGTTGTGTTGGCCGTCCTCATCCAGCGTGACGATCCAATCGCCACCGGAAGAGGCCATTCCGGCCAGCGTCGCCGGGTGTTGACCAAAATTACGGCTGAGCCAGACCGGCCGGATGAAGTCATATTGTTCGGCCAACGAATGGATCACCGAGGCAGAATCATCAGGCCCGTGGTCGTGGACCAACAGCACCTCGGTGACGATGAGTGGCCAACCGGCAGGGGTGATGGTCTCGATGGTCAGCGGCGCGATTTCGGCCATCAGGGCGGGCAGAGTTCGTTCCCCCTGGTACACCGGAACCACGATGGAGACCGTATGCCTTTTTCGCAGAGCCTCGAGTTGCTCCTGTGCGTTGCCGTCGTCCACGCGTCCGAACTATAGCCGTTGCTTGCGGCGGCGACTCCGGACCGATGATTAGCCGGACTCCGACGCCCCCGGGTAAAAGTTGTCGCCGAACTCTCAGCCGGCGCACTCAGCCCTTGGCGCGCAGCCGCATCACCATTGAAAATCCACGCCGGGCCAGCGACATTGACGCGGCCATCGCGTCACCCCGGCGCAGATCGGTAGTGGTGAGCACACCGTGGTGAGTTTGTGCCACCCAGTGATGGAATCCCCTGGCCTGCGCGGATTGGGAACGGGCCAGCTTGACACTCCATTGTTCGGAACTGATTCGGAAACCGGCCAGCGGGTGCGGGATCGCCACCAAATCCCCGCCGGGCCGTGTGCCACCGGAACCCAGCAACACCCGGCAATAGGTCGCCTGGTCGATCAAATAGGGAAAAGTGTCATCCCAACCGCCGACCGCGACCAGCGCTTCGCGGCTCATCAGCACACACCCTGGCTCGCCAAAAATATTGACGCCGGAGCGCACGGCGCGGCGGACGGCCTCTTGACCGGGAACGACTCCGGACATGCCGGGCAGTCCGCGACCGGAGATCTGGACCCGCGATCTGGAGTCGATGATGTCCCGGGTGGAGGCCACCAGCACTGCACCCGGATGACGGTCGTAGGCAGCGACCTGTTCGGCCAGACAGGTGGGATAGATCAGGTCATCGCCGCAGACCAGTTTGATCAATTCACCGGTACCCAGTTGGGTGGCCGCACGCCAATTGGCCGGCGCGCCGCCGCCGGTCGGTAACCGACTCAAGTGCACCCGGGGATCAGACAGATAGCCCTGCAAAGACTCCCAGGTCCCGTCCGTCGAGGAATGGTCACTGACGAACAGATCAAAATCGGTGAATGTCTGGGCCAGAATCGAATCCATTGTTTCGTTGATGTACCCGACGCTGTTGAACGACGGCACCACCACGCTGACCCGATGAACGCCCGTCACGACGATTCTCCTGACTTCTGCTCATCCAGTTCGGCGGTGGTCCGTTTGAAGGAGAATCCGCGGTGTCCGAAGAAACTGATCAACATGGTGCCGGCGGTGATGCCCAGTTGTGACGGCAGCACCGGCAGTTGAAATCCGCTCACCGCGACGGTGAGCAGGGCAGCATTGACACCGAGTGCGGTGAGGTTGATCAGCTCAAAACGCCAGAGATCCCGCAGCACGTGGCCGCGCACCTGGAAGACGAATTTTCGGTAGAGGACAAAGGCGCACAGCACCGCGCAGATATGGGCGCAGAGCAAAACCAGTAGGTAGACCCGATCGCCGAGGATCAGCTGGAAGCCGACGAAGAAGGCGGCGCCGATCACCGTGTTGAACCCGCCCACCACGAGGAAAGCGATTCGCTGGTCGCCGATCAGCCGAAACAGCGGACCGGGGGTACCTTCCATCCCGGCCGGCGGCGTCGGTTTGGAAACCGGCGGCGGAACCGGGTGCGCTCCATCACTAGCGGTACTCATCGGGAGCGACTTTACCCACGATGGCCGGTGCGCTGCAGGTACGCAGGGTTCGTCAGGTGAACTTCCCAGTGGTGGCAATTGGCATCGACCGGAGGTGTCGGCGCGCCGTCAACAACAACCGGGGTGTCGGCTCTAAGGTGCCAAGGGTGGCCAGGAACCGGCGGTGCTCGCGCAGCGGATGCAGGAATCCCGCCGTTGCCACGCTGACATTTGCCTATGCGGAGTCCACGGCGGTGGTGGGTCCGTTGGCCACTGCGGCCGAACCGCATTCCTATGATCTGTGCTCAGAACACGCCCACGGACTCACCGCTCCCAAGGGCTGGGAAGTGGTGCGTCCCAGCGCAGAGTTCGAGTTGGCGTCGCCGAATTCAGATGATCTGGAAGCCCTGGCCAACGCGGTCCGCGAAGCCGGGCGGGCGGAAAGAGTGCCGGAACCCGGTCCACAGACGACCGGCCGACGTGGTCATCTGCGAGTCCTGCGCTTCCCCGAGTAGGCCCTGACGTGCTGATCTCATCGCCCCCGGTCGCCCGGCGAGAGATGAATCGCAGCTCGAGTTCTTGGCTGTAGACCATAGGAGCTGGCACGCTGAGCTGGCAATGGCAAATTCTGTTCGATAACGCTGGGAGCATCTGTGGTGGTCGAAACTGCTGGTTCGCGTCTGAAAGCCATCGTGAAGGCTTATGACGTTCGCGGCCTCGTTGGCGTGGAGTTCACCGAAGATGCAGCCCGCGCCCTGGGCGTTGCGTTCGCTCATCTGGTGCAGGCCGAAGCGGCTGCGGTGGTGATCGCCTACGACATGCGCGAATCTTCGCCAGGATTGGCCGGCGCCTTCGCCGAAGGGGTGATCAGCGTCGGTCTGGATGTGATCAACGCCGGTCTGGGATCCACCGATCTGCTCTACTACGCCTCCGGGGTCCTGCAATTGCCGGGCGCGATGTTCACCGCCTCGCACAACCCGGCGGCCTACAACGGCATCAAACTCTGCCGCGGTGGCGCAGTTCCGGTCAGTTCCGAAACCGGCCTGATCCAGGTCAAAGAGGAAGCCGGCGATCTGCTGGACGGTCTGATTCAGCCGCAGCCGGCAACCCAATTCGGCACCATCACCGAACAGAACCTGCTGCCGGGCTACGCCAAGTACCTGCTGAACCTGGTTGATCTGACCGATATCCGCCCACTGAAGGTGGTGGTCGACGCCGGAAACGGGATGGCGGGATACACCGTGCCGGCGGTGCTGGGTGACCTGCCGTTGACCATCGAGGAGTTGTACTTCGAGCTCGACGGCACCTTCCCCAACCATGAGGCCAATCCGTTGGATCCGAAGAATCTCATCGATCTGCAGGCCGCCGTGCTCGCAGCCGGAGCTGACATCGGGTTGGCCTTCGATGGTGACGCCGATCGGTGTTTCGTGGTGGATGAGACGGGAGAACCGGTCTCGCCCAGCGCCATCACCGCCCTGGTGGCGGAGCGGGAACTGGCCAAACATCCGGGCGCCACCATCTTGTACAACCTGATCACCTCGCGCGCGGTGCCGGAGATTGTGCACGAGGCAGGTGGCACCAGTGTGCGCACCAGGGTCGGCCACTCCTTCATCAAGGCCGAAATGGCCCGTACCGGAGCAGTTTTCGGCGGTGAGCACTCGGCGCATTACTACTTTGCCGATTTTTTCAAGGCTGATACCGGGATGTTGGCAGCGCTGCACGTACTGGCCGCTCTCGGCGGTCAACGTGGCCCACTCTCGGAGTTGGTCGCCGATTATGACCGCTACAGCGCATCCGGTGAGATCAATTCGACGGTGGCCGATACGCCGGCGAAATTGGAATTGATCCGGGGGTACGGCGCCGCCCACGATGCCGATATCGATGAGATGGACGGCATCACGGTGACGCTGCCCAACGGAAACTGGTTCAACGTTCGGGCCTCAAACACCGAGCCGCTGCTGCGGCTCAATGTGGAAGCCAAGGACAGCGAGCAGATGGCGGTCTTGCGGGATGAGATTTTGACGCTCATCCGGAGTTGACCTAGCGGCTGACAAGTCCGCTCACAGATGAACGAGCTGCAGCGCAAATGTCAGTCACTGAGCCCCGGAGTGGTTCACACTGGGGTTATGACTTCCATCAGTTCGGCAGGTTCGACCCATCCGCTGTTGACGATTTTGGATCCGGCGCTGCTGGAGGTGCTGGCCTGTCCGGCTGAGCATCACGCGGCGTTGAGCCTCGGCGAGCCGGGAGCGCCGATGGCACTGAGTCTGACCTGTACCGAATGCGGTCGAATTTTCCCGGTTCGGGACGGCATCCCGGTGCTCCTGCTCGACGAGGCCCGGCTGGCGGATACGGCGTCGCCCTGCTGGATCCGGTTGAGCTGTTCGGGGATGT
>JBBSRY010000063.1:0-8127 GCA_038242595.1 Mycobacteriales bacterium | reverse complement strand
CAAACAACTCGTTGCCGTCGGTGGCCCCGATGACACAGTCGATGACGTCATAGGGGTAACCGGCGGCGACGATAATGCCGGCATCCGGTCCCTGGTCCGGCCATCGCGGATCGATCGGATGAAATGGCGTGCTGTCGGTCAGGACGGCAAAACGTCCGTGTGGCAACGGGGTTGATGAAATCACGGTGGCCGATTCGGCAATAGTGCCATTCGGGTAACTGACGGCAGTATCTACGGTGGGGAACGACATCAGCCCATTCTCCCCCAGCCTCTCGATGAGCTGGGCATCAGGGCGTGGCGTCAGGTCCACCCCGGCAGCAGCGGTGGACATCGTGTTATCGAAAAGTCGCGGAAAGGAACTGATGCTCCGCTCGACCCGCGGAAAACTATCTAGTGATTCGACCGCGGATGCTCCGCGCTCGTTGTTTGCGACTCCGATTCAGCCTGCAGCACTGGCGTTTTCGGCCGACCGCAGATCGGCAGTAGAAGCCAGAACCACAGGATGCACAGACCTAGGACGGCCGATAGCGCGATGGCTGCCACCCAGGGCATCATCATTTCCAAGACCAGCACCAGCGCCGACATCAGCCCAAGGGCGAGAAACCCCATACCGGCTCTGGCCAACCGGGTCGAGCGTTGGATCAGTTCGGGCTTGAGTCCCCGCTCGAACCAAGCGCGATGCAGTGCAACAGGTGTCATCAGCAGAATCATCGCGATCGCGATGTCGACAACGGCGACTGTGTACAGCACCTTTTCCGTCGTGCCGAGGTCGAGGAAACGGGCCTGGAAGGGGATGGCCAGCAAGAAGGCCAGCAGGATCTGCACCCCCATCTGGACGACGCGCAGTTCTTGCAATAGTTCGGCCAATTGCCGGTTGGCCCGTTGGCTCGGCGATTCCCCCGTCAACTCGGCGTGGGTGACATCGTCGATCATTGCGGCTCCGTTCGAAGGCCTGGTCCTACCAAACCGACTTTGAGATTTTGCCAACGGTTTACCCTCTCCGGTGAAAAGCAAACTGGTCAGTCAGACTCGTCAAACTGACGGCGCAATCCGACCGGCGCTATTCGACGCCAGGCATCGGTGATTACCTCGGTCAATTCATCAACATCAATGTGAGCCAGCCGCACGCGGGCAAAATTATAGTTTTCATCGTGCCCGTCCTTCAGGAAAAACACCTCCGGCTCGGACGCGATCAACTCCAACCGCTCCTGTTTGTCGATGGCGAATCCCATCTCGACGGCGTCCGGATCGGCGCTGCTCAAAGACGCGAAGATCTTGTCCCGGACCCGGAAGGTTGGCTGCATCCAGGCCGGCATTTCCGACGTCTGGGGCAGCCCAAGAGCCAATCGGCGTACATCTGCGGCGGTGGCCATCAGCTCAGGCGGCGGCCGGAGCCCCTGCCAGGGCTTTCTCCACCGCTGCCAGCTTGACGCAAACCGTCAATCCTTCGGTTGCCTTCTCCAGGTCGGGCAACGACGGAAAAGTGGGCGCCAACCGGATATTGCTATCACGGGGGTCCTTACCGTAGGGGAAGGTGGCGCCGGCCGGAGTCAGCGCGATACCAGCCTCTTTGGCAAGGCCGACAGTGCGGGCAGCGCAGCCGTCGGGCACCTCGAGGCTGATGAAGTAACCGCCCTTGGGGCTGGTCCAGGTCGCAGTTTCGGTGCCACTCAGGTGCTTGTCCAAGATGCTGAGCACCAGTTCGAACTTCGGGCCGATGATGGCCCGGTGCGCCAACATCAGCGCTTTGACGCTCGCCGCGTCCGGTAAGAACCGGGCGTGCCGCAGTTCATTGATCTTGTCCGGTCCGATCGTCCGGCGGAACATGAATTTCTGGTACCAGGCAACATTTTTCGCCGACGAACCGAAGAAGGACAGACCAGAACCGGCAGTAGTGATTTTAGAGGTGGAGGCGAACACGTAGGCGCGATCAGGATTGCCGGCATTCGCGCAGGCAGTCAGAATATCGGCCAATGCGACTTCCTCGTCGGTCAAGTGGTGCACGGAGTACGCGTTGTCCCAAAAGATGCGGAAATCTGCTGCCGCGGTGGGCATCGCGGCCAGTTCGGCAGTGACCTCGTCGGAATAAGTCGTACCGGTTGGATTGCTGTACTTCGGGATGCACCACATTCCCTTGATCGAGGCATCGGCGGCGACCAATTCCTTGACAACGGTCATATCGGGGCCGTCCGGAAGCAGCGGCACCGAAATCATCTCGATACCCAGCCCCTCCAGGATGGTGAAATGCCGATCGTAGCCGGGGACCGGGCAGAGGAACTTGATGTTTTGCCACGGTTTGGAGTCGGCGTCACCCGTACCGAACAGGACATTGTTCACCAAGGCGTCATGCATCAGAGCCAGACTGGAATTGCCGCCCTCGATCAGTTGGGCCGCGGGAACCCCGAACACTTCGCCCCAGATCTCCCGAGTTTCTGCAAGTCCGGTCAACCCGCCGTAATTACGTGCATCGGTTCCGTCGGCTGCTCGGTAGTCACCGTCTCCCGGCAGGTCCAGCAGCGGCAGCGAGAGATCCAGTTGCTCCGGCGATGGCTTGCCTCGGGTCAGGTCCAGCTTCAGATTCGAAGCCACCAGTTTCTTGTGCTGCTGCTGGAGATCCGCGTGCAGGGCAGCGAGCTCTTCCGGGCCGATTGAGCTGAGATCGAAGGTCAGGTCCATGAGCCGCAGATTACTCGCCCCGGGCAAGCTGATCGACACCAGATCCATCCTGGGCAGTCCGAGCGGGGCGATCTCGCGGTCATCGCACCACGACCCCGCGGCGGTTCGGCATACCATCGAACGCAGTAGTGAAACCGCGCCGGATCTGGGAGCCCACCGTTGTCCGACAGTCCTTTGCTCGACGCGATGCGACGAGCGATCTCCGCTGACCCCGAAGACGTCGAACTGCGTCTACATCTTTCCGGTCTACTGCTCGACTCCAACGCCCCGGACGCTGTTTCAGAAGCGATCGGCCACCTGGCCACAGTTCTACAACTTGCCCCCGCGGATGCACGAGCGCGCACCATGATGGCGCAGGCACTGGCTGGACCCGCCGCCGGTTCATTGCGCGCCGACCAGAACGCCCCGCCTCGATCAACTACCAATGCGTCGCCGCCTGCGCACCCGGTGTCAACCGCCAACAACCTTTCCGGAAAGTCAGCTGATTTCGATTGGGCCCACGCGGAGAATCAACTTTCCGATGTGGTCGGTCCGATGTTTGACGGCGCCGGTTTCGATGAGTCGGCGTTTGGCAGCGCCACTCCGGACAACGCCAAGGTCGGTAACACCGAGGCGATCCGGATGCGGGCCGATGGGAGCGACGACGGCGCGCTGAGCGCCGAGGTGGAGCGTCCCTCCATCACGTTGGCCGACGTCGGTGGGTTGCAGCAGGTGAAGGATCGGCTCAACGCCTCGTTCCTGGCGCCATTGCGCAACCCCGAATTGAGAAGGCTGTACGGCAAAAGTCTTCGCGGCGGGATGCTGCTGTACGGTCCGCCGGGCTGCGGGAAGACCTTCCTGGCCAAGGCCATCGCCGGCGAAATGGGTGCATCCTTTCTGACCGCGGGGCTCTCGGAGATTGTCGAGATGTGGATCGGGCAGAGCGAACGCAATCTTCACGAACTGTTTCAGCAGGCCAGACGGGCCGCACCGTGCGTTCTGTTCCTGGATGAAATTGACGCCCTTGGCGCCAAACGGTCGCTCAATCGCGGCAGCGCGATGCGAAATGTCGTCAACCAGTTGCTCGCCGAAATGGATGGCGTCAATTCGAAGAACGAGGGTGTCTACGTACTGGCCGCCACCAACCAGCCGTGGGACATCGATCCGGCGCTGCGTCGACCAGGACGACTGGATCGGACATTGCTGGTGCTGCCGCCCGATGGCCCGGCCAGGGAGGCCATCTTCCGGTATCACCTGTCCAGCAAGCCGATCGAGGGCATCAACCTGGCATCATTGGCCGCCGACACCGAAGGACTATCCGGCGCCGATATCGCCTACCTCTGCGAGCTCGCTTCAGAGATAGCGATCATGGATTCGATCCGGTCCGGCAGCGCACGGATGATTCGGATGGCCGATCTGCAGGCGGCTCGACCCCAGGTCAAACCGTCCACCCTGACCTGGCTGGACACCGCCCGCAGCGTGGTCGCCTACGGCGAGGACGACGGCACATTTGCAGACTTGAAGGCCTATCTGAAACGGGCCAAACGGTGGTAGAAGACACCGGGTTGGCTTGCGCTGTCGCCGTCAGGAGTGCGGCAATGCTGCTGGTCGCAGTCGGCCTGGTGCTCTGTGTCGTCCCCACTGCGCTGCACGTCGTCGGCACCACGAGCCAACGCTGCTCATGAGCATGCCTTCGTATCCCCGGGCCGACTCCGAACGCGCCGCGACAACCAGGGCGCAAGCCCTGCTGCAGGCTCGGCGCTTCAGCGAAGCACTGCGGGAACTACAACCACACCTGGCCGGTGGCACTATGCAGGTCTTGACGCTGGCCGCCCAGGCCGAGCTCAAATTGCATCACTATCCGCAGGCGCAAAGGTTGGCCGAACAGGCCAGCGCTGCGCATCCGAACAGTGTCACGGCCGCCCTGGTTCTGGCCAAAGTGATGTCGGAACGGCGGCAACCGTGGCGAGTTCATGCCATTATCAGCAGCGCCCTGGCATTGGCCCCGGATGATCCACGACTGCATACCCAATGGGTGCTGGCCGATCTTCTGGCGAACAAGGTCAACGAGCGAACCGAAGACCTCGCTCGGCAGGCCGTGGCACTTCAACCGGCGAACCCCACCGCTCGGCAGATACTTTCAGTGGTGCTGTACCGCCGTAAGGACAGGAGCAAATTTCTGGAGGCCCGACAGCTGGCGCAACAGGCTGCCACCGAGTCTCCGGCCACCGCGCTGAGCGGTATCACCGTTTCGCTGACCGCCCGCAGGAGATGGAATCCGCTGCCACCCCTGCGGCACGAGGCGCAATCGTTGCGGGATAACCCGGCTGATGGGAATGCCAAAAGTGTGGTGATCAGTGCGCTGGTGACGTTGTTCGGCGCGGGGTTGCTGATTCAGACAGTGGCGTTGTTCGCGGCGCTGAAGTTCGCCTACGACGGCTATAGCAATACCGACGTCGATGATGTCCTGGTCGTCACCGCAGCGGAAACGTTGAGCGCGGTGACCCTGGGAGTGCTCCTGCTCTGGCTCGTGATCGTGTTGGGATTGGGCCGGGATCGGGGAACGGTGGCCCAGGTCGGTCGTCGGTCTTCGCTGGTGGTGTCGTGTGCCGGATTCCAGCTTGCCGTGGTGGCCTGCTTGCTGTGCGCGTTCACCTGGGATACCAACCACGCGCGGGTCTGGCTGTTGACCGGTTTCAGCGCAGCGCTGCTGGGAGCCCTGGTGGCCGGAATCGCAATCTGGTTCCGGCGCCGGGCTGCGTTCGCCGAACGCTGACCGCACGGCCCTGATCACGATCGCCGACCAGCCACAAAGCTCGGTCATTTCGCCGACTTTTATCATGCAGGTGGGGTTGACCGGGGCAAAACCTGGGTAGGACCAGATCAGGTGTCGTGCTTGATGAGGAGAAGAAAACGATGGGCTTTATCAACAAAACTGTGGTGCTCGGCTCTCTGGTGGCCTTTGCCAAAAGCCCCAAGGGCCGTGAACTGACCGCTAAGGCCAAGCAGCTGGCGTCGGATCCGGTGAACCAGCAGAAGGCCAAGGATCTGGCGCAGAAGGTTCTCAAGAAGCGCTGATATCAGCCCAATCTTCTTGAATTATCCGTGGCGACGGATGGATGTTGACCATCTGGGCCCGGTCGCTCGCACGGTTTTTGAATTCATGCCAGGTGTTCGGCGGTATGACGGCGATCTGTCCGCTGTCCAGAAAACCCAGCTTCCCGTCGATGATTATTTCGATGTGTCCGTCGAGGACGACAAATATCTCTTCGTAGGGATGACGGTGTTTATCAGCTCCCTGACCCGGTGCGCTCTTCACTACGAAGAACGACACCGTGGCGTCATGATCGGCGCCCTCGAAGCGGGCCGCGCCCCCGGAAGCCGGCCGCAGGTGTGCCATCTCGATGATATTCATCCGGTCAGTTTCCAGCGGTGAGCAGCCGGTCGCAACTGCAAACCGGGCGGCGGAAGAAGTCGGTCATGAGTCAATCATCTCGCGGAGTCTGCAACGCGGATTATCAACGGCGGTAGTAGGGCGGCTTTTGCCCTCTCGCGGCCGAGGGAGCCGAACCCAGGGGTCGCTGGCGGCGGCCGTCATCAGTGGGGGTGGGGCCGGGTTGGCATCGTGGGCAGTAGAACGCCGTGCGTTGGATCGGTACGGTCTGCAGTCCCAACGCGTTACCAACCTGGATCTGCGCCACCCGCACCGGGGTTGCGCAGCGCAGGCAGGGTTTGCCCGAACGCGAATGCACCCATTGCCGTTTGCCGGGGCGGGTGTCACCGGTGGTGGTGGGGGTAGCGCGCACGACATTGGCGCTGAGTAGTTTGCGGGCCCGCTCGACCACGTCAGCCAGATCCGGCACTTGTTCAACCGGCAGCCAGGGCGAAATACCCTTCAGGAAAAGAGCTTCCGCCATGTAGAAGGTGCCGATTCCGGCCAGATTGCGCTGTTCCAATAACGCCCCACCAATAGTGTCGTGCGGAGCGGCCAGAATTCGCCGAAGCGCCTCTGTTGCCCCGAAGCTACTTGTTGGTTCGGCAAAGTCTTCGGCCAGAATGTCCGGTCCGAGGTGCCCGATGAGGGTGGATTCGGCGGTGGTCGGGATCAGGTCCATCATGCCCAGCCAGACGCCAACAGCAGTCCACTGGGCGTTTTCCAGTACCGCACGCACCGACATCTGCCCGTCGGGCGGCCATTTGCGGGTGCCGGTTGCGTGGATGTGCCAGGAGCCGTCCATCCGTAGGTGAGTGTGCAGTGTCAACGGTTGGGTTGATGCGGTCGGAAATCGGGCGGTGCCGTCGCCCGCGGCGATCCGGGTCAGGATGTGCTTGCCATAGGTCTTGACCTCGATGACGGTGCGTCCGGCCAAGTTCACCTCGCCGAGGTTGGGCCAGCGAAGATCGGCTCTGGTGAGTTGCCGGCCGCCCAATGCCTCGTGCAACCGATTTCCGCTTCGTCGGACGGTGTCCCCTTCAGGCATCGGCTACCGCACCCCTGGTCGGATCCGAAGTCCCCGCGGTGTGGCCACAAACCCGGCGGCGGTGAGCGCATCGGTGACCGGTCCGTTGACCAGCAACGCATCGATTCCGTTGATCTTCTGGATGGTCATGGCGCCGAGTCCCCCGCGGCGGATCAGGGCGGCAATTCCGGCCGCCGCCGCGGACAGCGCTGATTCGGACTGGCTGAACACCAGCAGCGTTCGTCCGCCGCGTTCGGCGTAGAGCACCAGCTGCCCTGCCACCGTGGCCACCATGGCGCCGGCGCGGCGGGACGGGCGATGTTTGTCCTCGGAAATAACATCGGGCCAGGTCAGCGCAGCGCCATAGGGATTGGCCGGGTCCGACGCCGCCAACACAATGGCCGACACCTCCGGCTGCGCAGCAGCTTTGGTCGCATCAGCTGACCTCGCACTCCGGCCGGCGCGGTCGGTGGCGGGGGGTTCCAGTTCGAAACCTTCCGGCAACCAGTCCACCTCCGGTTGCGGCCTTGCTTGCAGTTCGATCGGGCCGTCGGTGTAAGTGCGCAACCGGTCGACGGCGCCGGCGGAGCCGAACTGCGCGGCACCGAGCCCTTCGACGAAGTACCCACGACGGGTGCGACCGGCCTCTTCGAAGACGGACAACACCCGGTACACCCCGGCAAAACCGCCCAGAACTTCTTCGGCAACAACAGCGCCGCGAGTGACGATGCCATAGCGATCCAAAAGCACCTCGGCGGTGGCGTGCGCCCGAATAGTTGGATCGCTCTCGGCCTCCGGCACCAGGGACCAGCGGCCGGCCGCAGTTGGCGGGCCGGTGCGGGACACTGTTCTGCTGCCCCGCTGCGGAATCGGTTGCCTGGTGGTCAGACTGGTGACCCCGCGGAACCGACTGCGCGGCGCGGGCGGCGCCTTCCGATGCGTGGTTTTTCCACCGGCCAGACGAGATCGAAGGGGTGCCAACGTGTCTCCGGTAATTCGGCCGGCGAAAACT
>JBBSRY010000062.1:0-8195 GCA_038242595.1 Mycobacteriales bacterium | reverse complement strand
CATCGGCCGTGTCCCGGCTCAGCCAGCCGCCCTGCGACATCACGCTCACCGGCATGTCGTAATGCGTGAGGGTGATGGTGGGCGCAACACCGAGAGCGAGTAGATCGTCCACCAGCTGATCGTAGCGAGCTAACAAGGGCGCTGACAGTTCACCTGAAAGCGTTGACCAGGAGAGTGAAATTCTCAGTGTGTCGACGCCCAGTTGGCGGATCAGCTCGAGATCTTGGTCCCAATGCGTGAACTGCCCAGGCCCGTCCTGCGGCGAGGTGCCGTCAACCACCCGGCCCGGTGTGGCAGCAAAGACGTCCCAGATCGATTCAGGAGAGCAACCCCGCTGGTGAGCCCGCTCTGTTTGCTGCTTTGGTGTCCAGACACCCGTTTGGCCCTCAACAACCGTGGCAGCACTGACCAACCCAAATCGGAGGGATGCAGCGGTGGTGGGAAGGGGTGGAATGCCTGTTTTGGCAGTTCCGAGTGTTGGCTTGGAATTAGTGTGCGCATCCTGCATCTATCCATCATGACTCACCGAGTAGTCAATGGGGGTGAGTGTTGCAAGCCCATTCGTGATCCCTGGAATGGAACTCTCGACAGTTTCAATGCCTCGAAGGATCGCCCAATGAGGTGTATGCATGCACGGAGAGTGACTGTTTTGCGGGAACCACGGAGAGCGGATGCGGCGGTTGAGCAAAGAAACACCCGATTGGGGCACCAATGGGGGGGCCGAACGTGTGGTCAAATACATTGTCAGGGTAATTTGTGATGGACTGGGCAGGATTGGTCCATTCCGGGGGCAATCGCGTCACATGCGTGGACCCCCTGAAACCGTGAGCCACCTGTCGCTCACGGTTCGTTCGTCGATCTGTGGAACTGGATGTACCCCGGTTGTATCCCCACAACCGGACATATGTGGGCGCCTGGGTGCCCATTCGAATTTGGAGCGAGATGGAAGCCGAATCGGTCGAAAAAGACCGCGAGAAGTTACTGCAGGCGGCTGTCGCCCAGATCAACAAGGCAGGGATCGAGGCATTGACAGTCGACTCGGTATGCGCCGAGGCCGGGCTGGATGTGTCCGTTTTTGACGAGCATTTCCAGAGCCGGCAAGCGCTACTACTGGCGATCGGGCAGTCCTTGGTCCAAGTATCTTCGGCTGCGGTGCGAGTCACCCTGAGTCGGCGCAGATCACTGACCGAGACCGTCCGCCTGGCGCTGTTTGCGCTGTGGGGTTCTGTCGAGCAACAGGCGGCTCAGCATCAGGCGGCCAATGAGGTGACCTTCACCAGTCTTCGTAACCCGGAATCAGTCGCGGTTGCCCGTGCTCAGTACAACGCCTACCACCAAGAAGTACAGGAAACTCTGGAGGCGATCGCGCAGATTCACGGCATCGCGTGGGAACGGCCAGTGGCAGAGCTGACCAATTTGATGGTCAGCACCATTGATGGGCTGGTGATTGGCTTCCTGGTCAGCCGGGATTCCGCTGCCGTCAAGCAGGTACTGGAACTGTTCGCCTATCACCTCGCCCAGCACGGGCGCCGTACGGCGAAGAACGATCCCAAGTAACAGAACTTCATGCAGAAGTGTTGGTTTGGCGGCTGCGGCGGATAGTGGGGACTCCGCCGGCGCCGTTGCCAGCTATCTTGCGGTAGATGAGTAACTTACCTCCGGTCGATCCGGCAGAAATTGTGCGCGCACTCGGCAAGCTGTCGCTGCCGGCGGTTGTCGCGGACCTGCCAACGCTCTGGTCGAACGCAGACTCGATGGTGCGGCGGGCGAACGGTCTCCCGATCCGCATCGCGAGTAAGTCGGTGCGCTGCCGAGAACTACTCCGGACAACTCTGACCCGCCCCGGATATCAGGGCATTCTGGCCTTTCAGCTGGCCGAGGCACTGTGGCTACATTCTCACGGCTTCACAGACCTGGTGGTCGGCTATCCCACAGCCGATCGTCAAGCCATCGCCGCACTCGCGGCCAATGAGGACGCCGCCACGCACATCACGCTGATGGTCGATTCAGTGGAGCAACTGGACCTGATTGATTCGGTGGTGCCACCGGCCGGCCGGCCGATGATCAGGGTCTGCCTGGATGTTGATGCCTCCTACCGACTCTGGCGTCTACATGTCGGGGTGCGTCGCTCGCCAGTACGTCAGGTTCGTGCCGCGGTCACGCTGGCCAGGCTGGTCCGGGATCGCGCGGGTTTCCAGATGGTGGGGCTGATGTCCTACGAGGCTCAGATCGCCGGTATCGGCGACGCCGGAAACAGCCTGAAGCAGGCGGTGATTCGCGAACTGCAGCGCCGTTCGGTGGTCGAACTTGCCCGGCGTCGGGCGGATGTGGTGGCCGGTGTGCGCGAGGTTGCGGCCACCACCGGCAGCGCCGCGCTGGAGTTTGTCAATGGTGGCGGAACCGGCAGTCTGGAGAGCAGCTCGGCCGACCACTGTCTGACCGAAGTGGCTGCCGGATCTGGGCTCTACGGCTCCGGGTTATTCGATCACTACACCAGGTTCAAGCCGGAGCCGGCGCTTTATTTCGCTCTACCGGTGGTCCGGCGCCAGACTGCGGATATCGTCACCGTCCGCGGCGGCGGCTGGGCCGCATCCGGTCCGGCCGGACCGGACCGACTGCCGATCCCCACCTACCCCGCCGGTTTACGGATGCTCAAGTCGGAGGGCGCCGGCGAAGTGCAGACCCCGCTGCGTGGGCGGGCGGCCAAGAATTTGCAGGTCGGCGATGTCGTGTTGTTCCGGCACGCCAAAGCCGGCGAAATGCTGGAACACACCAACACCGTGCATCTTCTCGACGGTGGGAAGATCGTCGATTCGGTGCCGAGCTATCGCGGCGAGGGTAAGGCTTTCCTGTGACGGACCCTGGAGCGGAGTCCTCGCGAGTCGGCCGGCCCGGTGATCGCCCGCGCTGGCAGAACTGGGCAGGAAGTGCTGACTGTCGCCCCACGGGGATGCTGATGCCCACATCGGAAGATGAAGTCGCACAGTTGGTTTCGCAGGCAGCAGCGGCGGGCCGGCGGATCAAGGCCAGGGGGGCCGGACACTCCTTCACCGCGATCGCCACCACGGACGGGTTACATCTGGACCTGACATTTCTGTCCGGAGTGGTAACCGCTGCTGGTGATACCGGGTTGGTCACGCTGCTTGCCGGCACCAGGCTGGCTGACCTACCCCGCCTGTTGGCGCCATTCGGACTCGCCCTGGAAAACATGGGAGATATTGACTGCCAGACCATTTCCGGGGCGATTTCAACCGGAACCCACGGTACCGGCGGCAGTTTTATGGGGTTGGCCGGACAGGTCCGTCATCTGCGACTGGTCCTGGAGGATGGATCGGTGGTGGACACCGTTCCCGGTGAAACGCTTTTTGCAGCGGCGGTTCTCGGCCTCGGTGCGATTGGCATCCTGACCGCTGTCACCGTGCAATGTGTGCCCGAGTATGGGATAAGAGCGCAGGAAGTGCCCGAACCGCTCGAGGATGTGGTGCAGGCATTTGCCGAAAGGGTTTCTGCCGCAGATCATTTCGAGTTCTACTGGTTTCCGGGAACCGATATTGCTTTGACCAAGACAAACACCAGATTGCCGGTGGGTGCCGAGCTGGAACCTCAGCCTCGTTGGAAGCAATTTTTGGACGATGAGGTAATGTCCAACGCCGCCTTCGGTGCGTTGTGCTCCATCGGCAGTGCGGCGCCATCACTGGTACCGGCAATCAATCGGACGGCAGTGCGTTTCGCCTCCCAGCGCACCTACAGTGATAGGTCGCAGGCTGTTTTCACCTCCCCCCGACGGGTCAGATTCCGGGAGATGGAATTTGCCATCCCCCGAGAGCGACTTGGTGCAGTTTTTCGGGAGGTGCAAAGTTTGATTCGCCGGCGCGGGTGGCTGATCTCCTTTCCGCTGGAAATGCGGGCGACGGCCGCGGACAACATCTGGCTATCCACCGCCTATCAGCGCGAAAGTGCTTATGTGGCAGTGCATCGCTACCATGCCGAGCCGTTCGCCGAATATTTTTTGGCGGTACAGGAGATCATGGTGGCGCACGGCGGCCGTCCACACTGGGGCAAACTGCATACCTTGGGCGCGGATCAGTTAAGACAGCTGTACCCGCGATTTGATGACTTCTTGAAGGTTCGAAATCAGGTGGCGCCGGCCGGGTTGTTCGGCAACGACTATCTGGATCGGGTTCTGGGGATCCCGGGCTGACAGCAGGAGTGCATTACCTCCTCGCGATGTGGAACGCCGTCAGAATCGCTCCGGTAGCGGCCAGCTCTGACCATCCTCCAGGCACCTGGAAGACGGCCAAAGCCGAAGTGGGAAAGCGAGTTTGCAGAAGGGCCACAGATTCCAGATCTGATTCAGGTAGCGCCAACATCAAAGCCAGGTCGGGCAATCCAGGGGCGTGGCCCACGATCATCAGCGTGTTGATGTCGGAGTCGGTAGCGGCGATTTGTTCGAGCACATCGCCTGGGCTTGCTTCGTAAATTTCCGAGGCATAGCGGACCGGCGCGGGAACTCTGGTAGCAGCCAATGTCGCTCTGGTGCGCACGGCAGTGGAGCAAATTACTTCATTGATGACCGGTTGATGCAGCCGGATCCATCGGCCTGCCTCTGCCGCCTCCACCTCACCGCGGTCGGCCAATGGTCGGTCGTGATCGCCGACGCCGTCCGGATAGCCGGATTTGCCATGGCGTAACAGGATCAGCGTCCGTCCAGTGTGGGGAATGAGTTCCTCTTCCGGTGATGTCATCGGCGCCCTTTGTGGGATTCGGCAGTCTGTCCCATCATCACCCGGCCCCGGCGGGTGGGCAACCATTAAGGGTTGGCTAACATTCGGCTCTTGACAGGGAGCTGCGGGTATCGCCTAGGATGACACCGACAACATATGCATAGATGTGCAGGTGTTATGGGAATGGTTCGATATTTCCGGCAGATTGGCCAGGAGGGCAGCGATGAGGGCGCAAGAATTGGTAACCGGACTCGACGGTTGCGTGGTGCCGATGGTGCACCCGGACAAGGTCGCGTTGGCTCGGGAAGCAGGACCGTCCATCGAAGAGGCCGCAGACCTGGCGGGGCTGTTCAAATTACTCGGCGATCCCACCCGGACCCGGATCCTGTATTCGCTGTTGGAAGCGGGGGAACTCTGTGTTTGCGATATCGCAGCCACCGTCTCGGTACCGGAAACCTCTGTCTCACAAGCGCTTCGACTGCTCCGAACGGCCGGTGTCGTGTCCGGCCGGCGGGACGGCCGGATGGTCTTCTACCGATTGGCCGACGGCCACGTGCGGATGCTGCTGGACCTTTCCCGCGAGCACGCCCGGCATGAGGGCCAGTCCTGATGGGCGCCGGTCATTCCCACGGCGGCCATGGTCACTCCCATGGTGGTCGGTCCGGCGCGGGCGTCGGTGATGGGCCCAACGCGGGTTCCAAGTATCGCAACCGGTTGGCGATCGCGTTCGCCCTGACCGCGAGCTTTTTTGTCGTCGAACTGATTGCCGGGCTCCTATCCGACTCGTTGGCGTTGATTGCCGATGCCGGTCATATGGCCACCGATGTGGTGGCACTGGGTGCTTCACTAATAGCCACCAGGATCGCCGGCCGGCCGGACGGCAGCGGCAAACGCACCTACGGCCGCTATCGTTCCGAGGTTTTTGCCGCCGGTCTGGCCTGCCTGCTGATGATCGGTGTCGGCATATTTGTAGTGATCGAGGCGATCGGCAGAATTGGCACCGCTCCGGTGGTCGGGACCCGTTTGATGATGATCGTCGGTGTGATCGGGCTGCTGGTCAACTTGGTGTCATTGCTGATGCTGCGCCAAGGTGCTCGGGAGTCGATTAACCTGCGGGGCGCCTACCTCGAGGTGCTGGGCGATGCGGCGGGATCGGTCGGCGTTCTGGTGGCCGGCATTCTGATTGCCACCACTGGTAACCCGATCTGGGACGTCATCGTTGCCGTCGGTATCGGGGTGTTTGTTTTGGTGCGGGCGATCAGTCTGGCCAGGTCGGTGCTTCGAGTACTCGGCCAGCACATCCCGGAGGGCCTGGATCTGGAGGCCGTCACCACTGACCTGGAGGCAGTGCCCGGAGTCAGCGAACTGCACGATCTGCATGTCTGGGCGCTAACTTCGGGAATGAATGTGGCTACCGCGCACCTGGTGGTTGCCGACGGTGTTGATACCCACCAGGTGCTCGATGACGCGCAGCAGGTGTTGTCCAGCAAGCATCACATCGACCATGCCACGCTGCAGGTGGAGCCGGCCGATCACAGCAGTTGCCACGATGTGGCCTGGTAGGACACCGGAATACTGCAAAACCCGACGTTGTCGGCCGTGGCCAGATTTCCATCATTTCATGAAGGTGATCGGTTCGGTGAGGCAGCACGCGGGGAAGCGACCCACACCTGGTCGCGGGGACATCCTTACGGACGGGGCGTGACCGCCCAGAGTCCGGAGCCGAGCAGGATAAACCCTGGGATGACTCCGGCGACCACGGCGATGAGGCCCGCCGATCCGAACCCGGCCAGTGCGAAGCCGGTCAACCCGCAGACGGTGACAAGCACTGCCAGGACGTGGAAACGCCGCAGCCGGAAGATCTGTCCCAGCGCGAAGAAAGGCGTGCCGACCACGAAGCTGACCCAAGCCACACCGAGTTCAGGGTGGCCGAGTCCGGTAAGCAGCCGGGTTCCGCCGAACAGTGCGACGGCCTCGACGGCCACCACCGTCCAATAGCCGCGACCGAATGCGTTCTTACCACCTCGGTGGGGCCGGCCGGAGAGGCGCAGGTTGCGCACGATGAGAATCAGGATTGCGAGCAGGGCAATTGCGGCCACCGCCACTAGGGACAGGCGAACCGCAGACTCCAGCGCACCCGAGTTGACAGCTACGAAGACGACTCCGAACACCCCGGAGATCAGGCCTCCGATTTCTCGTCCCTGTGCGGGCGCTCTCCGCGTCCTATCAGCAATTTCAGTCATGACGGCATCCCCTTTTCGGCGACTTACATTCACCTTAGTGCACTCTAATGAACTTAACAAGGCAGTGCCGACACAAGAGTCGGGAATGCGAGATACCGAGAAATGACTCGTCCCGACCTGAGCCGGCCGAACTATTGGTGCGCGGCAGCGCGCAGAATCGCCCCGCCCGATGTCTTCACCAGATAACCGGGGCGGGCACGGACAGGATCAGCGGGGTCGGTTTCTCAGCCGCGGCGGTTGTTGCTTTTGCTGACGGTATCCGGAATGTGCGAAACCGCAGGCTTCATGCCGAGCGAATTCTCCGAGGTGTGCACCGACTCCTTCGCGGTGATCACCACAATGCGATCACCGGGCTGGAACACCCGGACACCACCGGAGTCGAAACGGTGCGAAACACCGTTGCGCAACACATTGAGCACACTCTCGCCCTGGGCGGTCAACCGGGCGGGGGACAGACCGACATCGGACGGTGTTACGTCGCGTTCCTTGATCTGCAGACCGGCGACCGGTTCCAGCAGATCTTCGATCAGCTCACCGGCCATCGGTGCCACGATCGACAGACCGAGAAGACGGCCGGCAGATTCAGCGGTGGGAATGACGACGTCGGCGCCGGATTGACGCAACACCGGAATGTTCTGCTCCTCCCTGGCCGCGGCGGCAATGGTGGCTGTCGGGGCCAGCCGGCGGGCGGTCAGGGTCACCAGGACTGAGACATCATCACGATCGGTGGCCACGATGATTCGATCGGCGCTGGGCACCTCGGCCCGGCGCAGCACCTCTTCGCGACGGGCATCGCCCAACACTCCGGCGCAACCGTCAGCGGTGGCCAGTTTGATGTTGGCACCGTTTGAATCGACCACCACGATGGTTTCGGCAGATTGACCCTGATCCTTGAGAGCAGAGACAGCCGAACGGCCTTTCATGCCGTACCCGATAACTACGGTGTGCTTCTTCACGCGTCTCCTCCAGCGGGCATACCGGAACTGTTGGCGGCTGCGCTCGGTCAGAACTTCGATGGTCGTGCCGACCAGCACGATCAGAAAAAGAAACCGCAGCGGGGTGATCAGCAAAATATTTGATAATCGGGCCGACTCGGTGACGGGGGTGACATCCCCATAACCCGTCGTCGAAAGCGTCACGGTGGCGTAGTAGAAGCAATCCAGCCAGCTGGTCAAGCCCAGATGATCATTGTCGCGGTAACCGGACCTCTCCGCGTACACGACGGCTG
>JBBSRY010000061.1:0-8242 GCA_038242595.1 Mycobacteriales bacterium | reverse complement strand
TTTGACATCCCCTATGTGCTGGTTGCCGGCGGGCCCGGCACCAGCACCACCACCCTGCAGATCAGTGCGTTCAAAGACCTGATCCAGAACGGTGAGTATTCACGCGGTGCCACCTACATGTTCATCCTGTGGATCATCGTCTTCATCACCGCCTATTTCCTGGTCGGTGTTCTGAGCAAGGCGCAGCGTCGCGCTGCCGGGGCGGAGGACTGATATGGCGCGCAGAGAATTGATGCCAGGTCAAAAGCGTTTGACCATTGGCGGTGTCGGAGCTGAGGTACTGACCCTTGGTTGGTTCGTCTTCTCTTTGTTCCCGGTGCTATGGATGGTCCTGATGTCGCTCAAGTCGACAATCGACCAGAAGAACACCTATTTCGTTTTCAGTCCGACCTTCAAGAACTTCGAGTACGTGCTCGGTGGGGACACCGGGGAGAACCTGCGAACCGGGTTGCTGGAAAGCACGATCACCTCGGCCGGCGCAGTGATCGTGTCCCTGGTGATCGGTATTCCGGCCGCATACGCCGCCGGCCGCTGGAAGTACAAGGGCAGCGATGACCTGATGTTCCAGATGCTCTCGTTCCGGTTTGCGCCGGAACTGATGGTCCTGGTGCCGCTGTTTGTCATCTACAAGCAACTGGGGTTGTTGGACAGCCGTCTTGGCCTGATCTGGGTGTTGCAGTTGGTGACCATGCCTCTGGTGGTGTGGATCCTGCGGTCCTACTTCCAGGACCTGCCGCCGGATCTTGAACAGGCCGCACTGCTGGACGGCTACACCCGCACCCAGGCCTTCATCAAAGTCGCACTTCCCTTGGTACGCCCGGGTATTGCCGCCTGCGCCCTGCTTGCCTTCATCTTCGCCTGGAACAGTTATGTGTTCCCACTCATTCTGGCCAACAACGATCTCAAGACTGTCACCGTGGCCATCCAGACCTTCCAGGGTGGCGGCGGACAGATCTACTACAACCGGGCTGCGGCCGCGGCACTGATCGGCGCTGTCCCACCCCTTGTCCTGGCGCTGAGCATTCAGCGGTATCTCGTCCGCGGACTGTCCTTTGGAGCGGTGAAGGCCTGATGGCAACTTTGACAATTTCCGGTCTGAACAAGACCTACGGCAAAAAGCAGGCCCTCAAGGATGTCAACCTGGACATCGCTGACGGCGAGTTTTTCGTCATGTTGGGCCCGTCCGGCGCCGGCAAGACCACGATGTTGAAAAGCATTGCCGGACTGCAGGAGGTCGACAGCGGATCGGTGGTGATCGACGGGGTCACGATGGACGATGTCGAGCCCTACCACCGCAATGTCGCGATGGCTTTTGAAAGTTATGCCCTCTACCCGCAGAAGACGGTTTTCGAGAATCTGGCCTCCCCATTGAGGTCCGGTCGAACCGGCAAATACACGGCGGCGGAACAACAATCTCGGATTGATGCGGTGACCACCACCCTCGGCATCAACCACCTGCTGCAGCGACTGCCGAAGGAACTCTCCAACGGCCAGCGACAGCGGGTCGCACTGGGGCGGGTGCTGGTTCGGCCGGCCGATGTCTATCTGTTGGACGAGCCGCTATCCCACTTGGACGCCAAGCTACGGGCTTCGATGCGCGCCGAACTCAAGCGTCTGGGACAGATGTCGAACACCACCTCGGTCTACGTCACTCACGATTATCAGGAAGCGTTGTCGCTGGGAGACCGGATCGGCATCCTGCGCGAGGGGCAGCTGGTCCAGGTCGGAACTCCGACCGATGTCTGGATGCGTCCAGTTGATACCTTCGTCGCCCGGTCCCTCGGACAGCCGGAGATGAACTTGTTTGATGGGCGTTTCGAGAACGGCCAGGTAGTGGATGATGCCGGGACGGTCCATGTCGAGGTCGCCGATTCGTTGGGTCTGACGCAGGGTCAACGGGTGCGAGTGGGGTTGCGTCCCAGCGATATCAGCGTTGCCTCCACCCAAATCCCGGGGTACCTGCAGATGAAGGGTCGAGTCCAGTTGGTCGAGCGGCTCGGCCGGCAGGTCGAACTGTCGGTGACAGTCGGTGAAGAACACATCATCGTCATCTCCGACGGCGAACACCCGGTGGCCGAACATGATGATGTGTTGCTACAGGTGCCGCTGCATCTGGTGCACCTCTTCGAAGGCACCACCGACGATCCGGCGGCTGAGACCCTGCGCATCGGAGCGGCCCAAGTTCTGACAACCGCAGGAGCACACCATGGCTGAGACCAAGTCACCGGCAAAAGAATCGTCCACGGCCAAAAGCTTGTCGCTGATCGATCTTCGCAAAACCTACATGTCCCGCGGTCGGCCTACTTTCGAGGCGGTCAAGGGCATCAATATGGAGATCAGGCAGGGGGAGTTGGTGGCCCTGCTCGGACCGTCGGGCTGCGGCAAGACCACCACCCTGCGGATGATTGCCGGTCTGGAGACGGTGACCTCGGGTGATATCAAGATCGGTTCGGAGTCAATTTCGAACCTGTCGCCAGGTAAGCGCAATGTCGGGGTCGGGTTCGAAAGCTATGCGCTCTACCCGCCGTTGAACATCCGGGAGAACCTGGCCTACGGCTTGCGGGCCCGCAAAGTCCCCGATGCCTACGAGCGGGTGGACAAACTTGCCCGCCGGCTGGATATGACCGACCTGCTGACGTTGCGTCCGGCTGGCCTGTCCAGTGGTCAGAAGCAGCGGGTAGCGTTGGCCCGGGCTCTGGTACGCAACCCGCCGGTGCTGCTGCTCGATGAGCCGCTTTCGCACCTGGACGCGTCGGCCCGGCAGCGTGTTCGTCGTGAATTGAAAGTTTTACAACGTGAGTTCGGTTACACCACCATTGTTGTCACCCACGATCAACTCGAGGCGCTGAGCCTGGCCGATCGGATGGCCGTAATGGACGGTGGCATCATCCAGCAGTTCGGAACGCCGGATGAAATCTTCGACGACCCGGCAAATAAGTTTGTCGCCGACTTCGTCGGGGAGCCGAAGATCAACCTGATGGCCGGTGTGATCGAGCGCAACGGTAGTGAGGTTGCGGTCCGAATCGGTACCGAGAGCGTGCTGATCACCTCGGCATCAACGCCGTCGGACGGCACGAAGGTGATGGTGGGCGTTCGTCCACAGGATTGCCGTCGCGCGCCTGCCGATGGACCGGCGTTGCAGGGCGAGGTGCTGGTCATCGAGAACCTGTTGGAAAATGCCCTCGGCACACTGGCTGTCGGCGGACTTGATGAGCCGGTGGTGGTCCAAACACCGCCGGACGAGGTGTGGTCGGTCACCGACCGGGTGAGCTTCACCGCTCGTGCGGATCGGGTTTACCTCTTCGATCCCGAGACCGAACTGCGAATCAGGTAGTTGCCACTTCCAACGTGATCCCGGCCGCGTCGAGTTCGGCGCGGTCCTCGGGATCGATCCCACTATCGGTAATCACCAAATCGAAATCACTCAAGCGGCACAACAGATGTGGGGCCGGCCGACCAAACTTTGCATGGTCGGTCAGCAACACATTGGATGCTGAATTCTGCATGAACGCTCGCCGGGTATCCACGGTCATCTCACTGCGGTGGTAACAGGACAAAGCATTGATACCGGTCGTCGACATGATCGCCAGGTCGGCTCGTAGATGCGTGATGGCGTCAATGGTGCGGGATCCGAAACAAGCCTCGGGCACCGGGTAGTACTGACCACCGATGACGAATAGGTCAATGCCGCTCACCCCGGTCAGTTTGGCGATCAGCGGTAGAAAATTGGTGGCAACCGTAATGGGTGAAGCAGCGATCAGGTGCGGCGCCATCGCCATTGCGGTGGTGCTGTCGTCCAAGAAAACCGTTTGTCCCGGCGTCAATAACTTGGCCGCATGAGCGGCGATCGCCGTTTTGAGTTCCCTGCCCTGGCTGATCCTTTCCGGAACCCGAGCCTCCAAAAGCGCCGACGGATTAGCAGTTGCGCCGCCGCGGATCTTGGTCAGATAACCCAGGTGGGATAACGCATCCAAATCTCGATGGACCGTCATCAGACTCACCCCGAGATGGCTGACGAGATCTTCGATCCGGGCGTAACCGTCCTTGAGCACCAGTTGTCGAATGATTTCGCGACGCTCCAGGAGGTCCTGGCCCTCGGTGATGGTCATACCGAAGTCTAACGAGGTGCGCGGCGTCCAATACCCTTGACACATGAAGTTGAAGCGGATTGATCTGCGTGCCGGACTCGGCGATGTGCACTCGGTACTACCCAGAGGTGAATTGGATACCGCGACCGCGGCCGCCGCTGTGGCCGATGTGGTCCATGACGTCCGGGTACGAGGCGCCGAAGCCGTCTTGGACGCCTCCGAACGCTTCGACGGCGTGCGGCCGGCGACACTACGGGTTCCCGTCGATGTTATCGTTTCTGCTCTTGCCGAGATGGATCCAGCCGTGCGAGACGCGCTGACCGAATCCATCAATCGGGCCCGCGTCGGTCACGCAGCACAGATGCCGGTGGACTCGTTGACCCAGATCGCCCCCGGTGGCACCGTCGGTCAACGCTGGATCCCGGTTCAGCGGGTCGGTCTGTATGTACCGGGCGGTTTGGCCCTGTATCCGTCCAGCGTCGTGATGAATGTGGTGCCGGCGCAGGTTGCCGGGGTCACCGGTATTGCCGTCACCTCGCCGCCGCAGAAGAACGGTGGGGGCTGGCCGGACCCGAATGTGCTGGCTGCCTGCGCGCTGCTCGGCATTGACGAGGTGTACTCCGCCGGTGGCGCGCAAGGAATTGCGCTGCTCGGTTACGGAGCTGTCGACACCGACGGAACTGTGATTCCCGGCGTGGATGTGATCACCGGACCCGGCAATGTGTATGTCACGGCCGCCAAACGATTATTACGTGGCACGGTGGCGATCGATTCCGAGGCCGGTCCCACCGAGATTGCCATCATCGCCGACGACACCGCGGATCCGATTCACCTTGCTGCAGACCTGATTTCGCAGGCCGAGCATGATCCGTTGGCCTCCGCCGTGCTGATCACCACCTCTGATGCCCTCGCCGATGCGGTCGATGTTGAGTTGAAGACAAGGGTGGCTTTGACGAAACACCGGGAACGGGTCGAGATTGCGCTGGCCGGTCGTCAATCCGGAACTGTCCTGGTGGCCTGCCTCGACGATGCGATTGCGGTGGCGAATGTGTACGGCGCCGAGCACCTGGAGATCCAGACCGCTGACGCTGCCGCAGTGGCAGCCCGGATCCACAGTGCAGGCGCGATTTTTGTCGGTCCGTATTCACCGGTTTCGGTCGGTGACTATTGCGCCGGCTCCAACCATGTTTTGCCCACTTCCGGCAACTCCCGATTCTCCTCCGGTTTGAATGTGACCACCTTCCTCAAATCGGTCCAGGTCATCACCTACGACAAACCGGCGTTGGCCGCTGTGGCCGATCATGTGCTGGCACTGTCGGCCGCCGAAGACCTGCCGGCTCATGGCGAAGCGGTCTCGGCGCGCTTTCTGGGTGTGAGTTCATGATTGGCGACCTGGCACGATTGGAAGATCTGCCGCTGCGCGCTGATCTTGTCGGGCAAAAACCCTATGGTGCACCCCAGTTATCGACCCGGGTGCAGATCAACGTGAACGAAAACCCGTTCCCACCATCGGCTGAGCTGATCGCTGATCTGACGGCCGCAGTTCAATCGGCCGCGGTCGACCTGCATCGGTACCCGGATCGCGATGCCGTGGCCCTACGGTCGGATCTTGCCGCCTACTTGACGAGGGCCACCGGTATTGGGCTGGCCGTCGAAAATGTCTGGGCCGCAAACGGATCGAATGAGATTCTGCAGGAGATCCTGCAGGTGTTTGGTGGTCCGGGACGTTCTGCGCTTGGCTTCATCCCGTCCTACTCGATGCACTCCATCATCGCGGCCGGTACCCAAACCGAGTGGCTGCAGATGCCGCGGTTGGCTGATTTCAGCATTGACGTATCAGCTGCGGTGGCATTGGTCGCCGATCGGAACCCGGACGTGCTGTTCATCACCAGCCCGAACAACCCGACCGGTGCATCGCTGCCGTTGCCTGATATTCGGCGCATCATCCAAGCCTGCGAGTCGATGATCGTGGTGGACGAGGCTTACGCCGAATTCTCCGCTCAGCCCTCGGCGATCGGTCTGATCGATGAGTTCCCGGACCGGCTCCTGGTGGTTCGCACCATGTCCAAGGCTTTTGCCTTTGCCGGCGGCCGGCTCGGCTATCTCACGGCAGCCCCCGCCGTGGTCGACGCGTTGCAATTGGTACGTCTGCCGTATCACCTCTCGGTGCTGACCCAAGCGGCTGCTCGAGCGGCGCTGCGGCACGCTGATTCCACCCTGGCCTCGGTGGCCCTGCTGATCTCTGAGCGGATCAGAGTGGCTGCGGCGCTTGACGAGCTGGGTATGACGGTCATTGACTCCGACGCCAACTTTTTACTTTTCGGTGTCTTTCCGGACGCCGCCGCCGTTTGGCAGCGCTACCTGGACGGCGGGGTACTGATCCGCGATCTGGGCATTCCCGGTTACTTGCGCGCGTCCATCGGCACGCCGGGGGACAATGACATCTTCTTGAAGGTCAGCGCGGATGTGCTGGCCGAACTTGCGACGAAGGAGCAATGACGGTGAATCGAACTGCCCGCATCGAGCGCGCGACCAGCGAGTCGAGTGTGCTGGTGGACATCAACCTGGACGGGACCGGGCAGGTGGATATTTCGACCGGAGTTCGGTTCTACGATCACATGCTCACGGCCTTCGGGGTGCACGGCTCGTTCGACCTAACGGTGCAGTCCACCGGTGATATCGACATCGATGCACACCACACCGTCGAGGACACCGCCATCGTGCTCGGTCAGGCCATTCGGCAGGCACTGGGGGACAAGACCGGAATTCGTCGGTTCGGCGACTGTTTCATCCCGATGGACGAGACCCTCGCGCACGCTGCCGTTGACCTGTCCGGACGGCCGTTCTCGGTGCACACCGGGGAACCGGAGTCGATTCTCGGCTTCACCGTTGGTAACAACTATCCGGTGGTGCTGAACCGACATGTTTTCGACTCGTTGGCTTTTCACGCCCAGATCGCGCTTCATGTGCGGGTGATCTACGGCCGCGATCCGCATCACATCTGTGAGGCGCAATACAAGGCTGTTGCTCGGGCTTTGCGGGAAGCCGTCGAGCCTGACAGTCGGGTCAGTGGTATTCCGTCGACGAAGGGTGTGCTGTGACCTGGCAGCCGATCGTGCTGTTCGGGTTTGCCGGGTTTCTCGGCGCCGGGGCATTTGCGATGTGGAAGAACTCGAAGTTGGTCGCAATAATTCTGGGCGTAGTGGCCGCCGTCGCTGGCGTGGGAGGCGTGCTGTGGCTGGTGGGCTGAGTTCTGCTCGCAAAAAGGTGGTGGTGCTGGATTATGGCTCCGGCAATCTCGCCTCTGTTTCCAAGGCCATCCGCCGGGTCGGTGCTGATGTCGAGGTAACCAGCGATCTGGTCGCCGCACAGGAGGCCGATGGTCTGGTCGTTCCAGGGGTGGGCGCGTACGCAGCGTGCATGGCCGGTTTACTGGCGGTGCGCGGTGAGCGGGTTATCGGCCGCCGATTGGCCGGTGGTCGTCCGGTGCTGGGTATCTGTGTGGGGATGCAGATCCTCTTCGGCCGTGGTGTCGAACACGGTGCGGAAACTGACGGGGTCGGTGAATGGCCAGGCACCGTGGAACGGCTCCAGGCGCCGATCATCCCGCATATGGGATGGAACACGGTGGAACCCGGTGCCGGTACGGCTTTGTTTGCCGACCTGGATCCGGCCACGAGATTCTATTTTGTGCACTCCTACGGGGTGCGCCAGTGGGAACTCGAGGTCAGCGAACCCTTTACGGCGCCTGCCGTGACCTGGGCCGAACATGGTGGCGATCGATTCGTGGCCGCGGTGGAGAATGGACCGCTGTCGGCTACCCAATTCCACCCGGAGAAGTCCGGGGATGCGGGCGCTGAACTACTTTCGCGGTGGCTCGACCTGTTGTAAAGTCGAACGAATGTTCGATCAATCCGTGCGTCAGGGGTCCGCATCCCCTGAAGTCGCCTCTCGTGAAGTGACAATCGATGGCCTGCGACGCAGACTGGCCGATACCGCCCCAGTGGGCTGGACGAGTCAGACGGCTCCGGTGTCGCCTGATGCCGTAGGAATTCTGCCGGTCCTGGAGCCTTTGCGTGCGTTGCTGCCCGGTGGCGGGCTGCCCAAGGGTGGGGTGGTCAGCCTGGTTGCCGATGAAAACAGCACCGGCGTCA
>JBBSRY010000060.1:0-8254 GCA_038242595.1 Mycobacteriales bacterium | reverse complement strand
CGGTCGGACTCGAGCCCGCCGACTTCGCCGCAGTGGTAGCCAAGGGCGTCAATTCGCCGAAGGCCGGTTACGGCCCGCTGTGTGCTGCTCAGATCATGGTGGATACCCCGGGCGTGACCAGATTGTCCGTCGAACAGTTCGAGTACACCCATCGGCGACGACCTCTCTACCCGTACGAGCCCGACACCACATACCAGGCAGTCGAGGCCTGATGTCGCGCGTGCCCCAATGCGCACAGCTCAATTAAAAAGACGGCTTCGGCGCTGCCGATCCGAGACTCCTATGATCAGACGGAGGCGAAATGTCCTTACCCATTTCATCTGAAACAGCTGTTGCCCAAGGACTTCCGGACGGCCATCCGTTGCTATCGCGGCGCCACATCCTGCGATGGGGCTTGGCCGGAGGTGGTGCGTTGTTGCTCGCTGCCTGCAGTACGGACAACACGGAAACCTCCAGCGGGAGTAGCACACCGGCCGGCTCTGGCGGCCCTAAGCGAGGCGGCACGCTCAACATCGGGGCTGATGCAGATCCAATCGGACTCGACCCAAAAACCACTGCGGCGTTCTCCTCCTACGACTTCCTGGGGCTGATGTACACCGGGTTGCTACGGTGGACAGCCGATATGACGATCGAGCCTGATCTCGCGGTTAGTTATGACAACCCTGACGACAAGACCTATATTTTCCACCTGCGCGACGGGGTCAAATTCCACAATGGGCAGGACTTCACCGCTGACGACGTGAAGTTCACCTTCGACCGGATCTTCGACCCGGCCACAACCAACCGACTTGCGTCCACCTTCGCAACGGTGAAGGCGGTGACCGTGGTTGACCCCAAAACGGTGAAGTTCGAGCTCAAGCAAGCAGACGCGGCGTTTTTGTCATACATGGCAACGAATCCGGACGGCGTCATCGTGCCGAAGGGGGTCAGCGACCTGGACAACAAGCCAGTGGGTACCGGGCCTTTCATCTTCGACTCCTACAATCCGAACCAGGATTTCACTCTCAAAGCCAACCCTGATTATTACGAAGAAGGCCAGCCGTACCTGGATACGGTGGTGTTCAAGTTCTTCAAGGATCAGTCCTCGCTGACGTCCGCGCTGCGGTCCAAAGCCATCGACATGACCTGGTTGAAAGACCCGAAGGTCGCGTCCCAGGTTGCCAAGACCGCTCCGGACCTGGTGTCCGCGCCTGGACAGACTTCTCGGACCTTCCCCGTCTGGTTCGGTATGACTCAAAAGCCGCTGGACGATGTCAAGGTGCGACGGGCGCTGAGCCTGGCGACCGACCGAGCGGCCTGTGTCGAGACCGTGCTGGCCGGCTCCGGGAAGGTCGGAGCGATGCTCCCGGAAAGTCAGGTGGGTGGATATGACGGCACCAGTGAGCTTCCCTACTACCAGCGCGATGTGGAAGCTGCCAAAAAGCTGCTGGCCGAAGCTGGCCACCCCGACGGCATCGATCTGGGCGACTACGTGGTTGTGGCCGCCAACGATCTGGATGTGCAGTGCGCCCAGATCCTGCAGCAGCAGTGGTCCGAGGCCGGCATCAAGGTCAATTTGAAGCCAACCGAGACGGCGCCGTTGCTCGATGCCTGGGCGAAGGGCAGCTACACCGCGCTGTCGGTGGCGCTGTCCTGGTCGCCGGACCCGGACGCGATTGTCCAACGGCTGACCTCGACCAATACTTACGGTGAAGCTATGGGAATGAAGGACTCTCAACTCGACACCATGGCCGTCGATGCCCGAGCCGAGCTCGATGTGTCCAAGCGAGCGGCCGCCTATCAGCAAATCCAGGAGCGTATTGCCGACCAGGCCTACGTTCTGCAGGTGTACCAGTACCCGCTTCGCTGGGAGATGTGGTGGGGATACGTGAAGGGCTACGAGGCCCTTGCTGCCAACATCCGGACCTTCGTGCGCACTACATGGCTGGACAAATAGGCTGATGGTCCCGCGACGTCGTTCTCTGGGCAGGCATCCTGGCTGGGGCCGCTGATGAGGCGTGTTGCACTGGTCAGGCTGGCCTGGGCGGTGCCGATCCTGCTGGGCGTCTCACTTGTGGCCTTCGTCCTCATGCGTGCTCTCCCAGGGGATTTCGCCCAAGCGATGGCGGGCACAGCGGCCGGTGTCACGCCGGAGTTCCTGGACAGTATTCGAGCGGATCTCGGCCTGAACCAGCCGTTGTGGCAGCAGTACTTCACCTGGCTGGGCCACGCCTTGCAGGGAGACCTCGGGACCTCGTTCGTCACGAAAAGACCGGTCACCGGCGAACTGTTCTCCCGGCTCCTGGTAACTGCGGAGCTCACGTTGATCGCGGCGGTGATGGCGATGTTGATTGGTGTGACGACCGGATTGGTCAGTGCTCGACTCCGCGGCCGGGCCGACTGGATCATCCGTGGCTTCAACGGCCTTGTGGTGGCGGTCCCCAACTTCGTCGTCGCCACCCTGATTGTGCTGTTGGCTGGTTTGTACCTCCCGTCCCTCGGCATCTTCAACTACACGCCGTTCGCCACCGATCCACTCGCCAACATCGGCAGCATGTTACTGCCCGCACTGTCTCTCGGGTTGGGCGTGTCAGTAACGATTTCGGAGAACACCAGGGCAGCCGTGCTGGAGGTATCGAGCCAGGACTACGTAATGGTGGCTCAGGCGAAAGGGTTGAGGAAACGGACGATACTGCGCAACTACCTGGTCAAGAACGCGCTCACGCCGGTGATCACCGTGACCGGGTTGCAGGTGGCCGCGCTGCTGGGCGGCAGCATTCTGATCGAGACGATCTTCACCATTCCCGGTATGGGTCAGTTCCTCTTCGATTCGGTCACCAGCCGGGACTACCCGGTGGTGCAGGGAGTGGTGCTGATAACGGCAACCGTGGTGGTGCTGGTGAATGTGCTCGTCGATATTGCCTATGCCAGGGTGGATGCGCGGGTGAGCTATGAGTGAGTCGAGTTCCGCCCGAATCACGCTGACCTCCGAGCAAGAGACTGCGGCAGCGCCTGCGGCAGCGCCTGCCTCCGGGCCGACCAAGCGCCGCCGGCGACGCTCCGGAGGCCGCGGCCTTCTCATCCTCGGACTGGTGATGCTGACCGTGATGACGGTGGTCACTGTTTGCGGCAGCTGGATTGCTCCGTACGACCCGACGAAGACTTCTGCGGAGTCGCTCTCCGGGCCGAGCTCGGCCCACTGGCTCGGCACCGACTCGATCGGGCGAGACGTGCTCAGCAGACTGATCATTGGTGGTCGCACCACGCTGCTGATTGCCTTGATCGCGGTGGCACTGGCGGTGGCGGCCGGCCTGCTGCTCGGATTGCTCTCCGGGTACTTGGGCGGGGTGGTCGACCAAATCGTGATGCGAGCGCTGGATGTGGTCTTTGCTTTCCCGGTATTCCTGTTGGCGATCGCGGTGGTGGCTGCACTCGGTCCGACGGTGCCGAACCTCATCCTGACCATCGCCATCGTGTACACGCCGATTATGGCCAGAGTGGTTCGTGGACCTGTGCTGAGTGTGAAGCGGCTCGACCATGTCGAGGCCGCACGCAGTATCGGTATCCGTGAGGTCACCATTGTTCGGCGACACGTCCTACCGATGGTGATCTCCCCGGTGCTGGTGGAGACCAGCTTGACGTTGTCGCACACCATCTTCACTGTAACGGCGCTGTCGTTTCTCGGGCTCGGCCCGCCACCGCCGGATCCTAACTGGGGCGGCATGCTCTCGGAAGCCAGACAATTCATGGAAATCGCACCGCTGACAGTAATCGGTCCGGCCGCGGCGATCGTTTTCGCCACCCTGACCTTCATCGTGCTGGCCAACGGACTGCGTGAGATGCTCGACGTTGCGGGTCGATCATGAACGCGCCCCTGCTGCAAGTAGAAGCTTTGACGGCACAGTTCACCAGCCGTGGGCAGATCTCCCAGGTGGTCAAGGGGATCGCCTTTGAGATCGACAGTGGCCAGTCGGTCGGCTTTGTCGGGGAGTCCGGCTGTGGAAAGAGTGTGACGGCGCGGGCAGTGATGCGACTGGCGCCGGAAAGTTCCTCGGTCCAGGTGGGCGGGTCGATCCGATTCGATGGTACGGACTTGTTGACTCTGCAGGAAAGCGCGATGCGGGAAATCCGTGGCCGCCGGATCGCGATGGTCTTCCAGGATCCGATGACCTCGTTGAACCCCGTGATGACGATCGGCGCACAGGTCGATGACATGATCGGCAAGCATATGGCCTTATCCAGGAAGAATACACGACAGCGGACCGTGGAACTACTGGATCTGGTCGGTATCCGGGACCCGGCACGCAGAGCGAATGACTATCCGCACCAGTTCTCAGGTGGTATGCGGCAACGGGTCTTGATTGCCATGGCCGTGTCCTGTGAACCGGATCTACTGATTGCCGACGAGCCGACCACCGCGCTGGATGTGACTGTGCAGGCTCAGATTTTGCGACTGCTGCAGCGGCTCCGCCGAGAACTGGGAATGGCACTGATGTTGATCACTCACGATTTCGGTGTGATCGCCGGGATGGTGGAGCGGGTGTACGTGATGTATGACGGCGAAATTGTCGAGTCTGGCGGGGTCGACGAGTTGTTTGCCAACCCGCAACACTCCTACACACGAGCCCTGCTCGACGCAGTGCCCCGGATCGAATCCGCCGGACGGAAGTCATGACCGCATCCGAACCACTGCTGCGGGTCCGGGATCTGTCCGTGGTCTTTCCCGCGCGGCGGGGCAATCCGCCCGTCCATGCAGTTGACCAAGTGTCCTTCGACATAGACCAGGGGCAGACCCTGGGACTGGTGGGTGAATCGGGTTCGGGAAAGACCACCACCGGCCGCGCTATCTTGCAGTTGCAGCCTGTTGCCGGCGGGACGGTCACACTGCTCGGCCAGGATCTGTCGTCGATGTCCCGATCGGAAATGCGGCAAATGCGCCGGCATATTCAGTTCGTTCAGCAGAACCCTTACTCCAGTTTGCATCCGAGAATGACGATCGGTCGGGCTTTGGCCGAGCCGCTCCGTGTCCATCATTCGGTGCCTGCCGCCAAGATCGACGCCCGGGTCGCGGAGTTGCTGGATCTGGTCGGGATGGAGAAGAGCGTTATCCAGCGCTATCCGCACGAGTTCTCCGGCGGTCAGCGGCAGCGGATCGTGATTGCACGAGCGCTAGCAGTCAATCCCGATTTTGTGGTCTGCGACGAGCCGGTGTCAGCTTTGGATGTTCGAATCCAGGCACAAATCGTGACGCTGCTGGACACCCTGCAGGATCGACTCGGACTGTCGTACCTATTCATTGCGCACGACTTGGCTGTGGTCCGGCGCATCGCTCATCGCGTCGCGGTGATGTTCGGGGGTCAGATCGTCGAATTGGGCAACGCCGACCAGGTGTATGACACTCCCGAGCACCCTTACACCCGGACCTTGATGGACGCAGTGCCGATCCCGAATCCTGCACATCAGCGTGAGCGGCTTGCCCGCATTCCCGAGGTACCTCAGTTCCGCGGTCGCGAAGGAATGGCGGGGGCTTGTCTTTTCGGTGACGACCACGCGGAAACCGGCACCGCAACCTGGCATCAGTTGTCAGACGGACACGGCGTCTCGTGCCGGTTCTGGCCGCCGGATGCCTCGCCGACGCATGCCATGGTCAAGGCACCACAGCGGTCGGCTCCGTCTTCGAGCGACGGGAGTTGAACCGTCATCGCGCCCGACTTCTGGTGGGAGGGGACAGATCCCTGGACCACATTCCTCCGGTCGGCGCTACGTCATTGATCTGCGCCAGAAGTTCCTACTTGTGCGCCACCACCTCTTGACGCTGCTCTCCCAGCTGGTCGATACCGAGGGTGATCACATCGCCAGGTTGTAACCAGATCGGGGGGTTGAATGCGAGGCCGACGCCGGGCGGGGTACCGGTGTTGATCAAATCTCCGGGCTCGAGCACCATAAATTGACTCAGGTGATGCACGATGAAGTTCGGGCTGAAGATCATCGTCCCGGTGGACCCGGTCTGCATTCGGCGCCCGTTGACCTCGAGCCACATGTCCAGCTCTAGCACATCGCCGATTTCATCGGGTGTGACCAGCCAGGGGCCGGCCGGGTTGAAGGTCTCCGCCGATTTACCCTTGGTCCACTGCCCGCCGCGCTCCATCTGAAACGAACGCTCGCTGACGTCGTTGACCAGCACGTAACCGGCGATATGGTCGGCTGCCTCGTCGACCGAATCCAGATAGCTGGTTCGCTTTCCGATCACGACTCCCAACTCCACCTCCCAATCGGGTTTGGTCGAACCCCGGGGGATCTTCACGTCATCGTGCGGGCCCTGCAGCGTGTTCGGCGATTTGGTGAACAGGATGGGTTCAGAAGGAATGGCTTGTCCGGTTTCTTTGGCGTGGTCTGAATAGTTCAGGCCGATGCACAAGATCTGGTGCGGCCGGGCGATCGGCGATCCGACGCGTTCGCCCTCGAACTGCCGGATTCGACCGTTCGAGATACGCTCAGCGACAAGAGTTTTCAGTCCGACCAGGCCACCATGGGCGCCGCCGAAGAAGGCTTCGTCGAAATCCGGCACGACGTCGGATACGTCGATATATCCGTCGCCGATTCGGACGACGGGCTTCTCGGCGCCTTTGGCGCCAATACGCATTAAGTACATGGATCAGGTCTCCTTGGATCTAGGGTGGTAAACAGAGTTTGTGGTGGCAGCCGGTCGGGTTGCTTCGTTCACGAGTTCAAGCAGGTGTCGGTAGGGCCGGCCCGTGGCCCGGGTCAATCCGATCTCACAGGTGCGGTTTGTCGAGGCGTAGGCCGAGAAGCTCCTGGTGGACACTGATAACGCCTCAGCTTCGGTGGCAGAGGCTGTGAGTTCGGGATGCAGCAGACCACGATCGCCGGCAAATGCGCAGCAACCCCAGCCGTCCGGGATGACCACTTCGTCGGCGATGGCACTGGCGAGTCTGTTCATTGCCTGGTTGGTGCCGATTCTGGTTGACGAACAGGTCGGGTGCAGAGCGAGGCTGCCCAACTTGTTCACCACTTTCAAGGTGCTCATCAGGTGTTGATCGACAAAGCCAATCGCATCGACGATCTCCAGCCTTCGGTACTCCTGCGGACCGGTGTTGATCAACTCGATCAAACCTTCCGAGCAGGAGGCGGCATCGCACACCACGGGCAACTGGCCATATCGACTGGATTCCCAGAGCACCGGCAATACCTTCGCCCGCATCACTTCGTATCCAGGCCCTAACCCCTTTGACTTCCACGGTGTGCCGCAGCACAGCTTCTGGATGTCAGCGGGCACGTTCAGGGCGATCCCGGCCCGCTCACACAGTTCGAGCAGTGCCGGACCCGTGCCCGCGCTGCTGTTCGGATCGGCCGCGCCGAACAGAGATCCGATGCAGGACGGGAAATAGACTGCTTCCGGGGATGGCGAGTTCCGCGCAGTGCGGGCCGATCCGCCACTGGGTAGATCACGACTCCATAGCGGGATTCGTTCGTTCCCTAACACTTTGCGCGCCAGCGTATTAGGCGCAATGACGGCGGGTGACGGAACCTTCCCGGCAACCGTCAGAGCTGCCGCACCGGTCTTGGCTGTGATCCCCCAATGTTTGGCGGCTTGTGTCCACAGGCCCTGTTCCAGTTTGCCGTGCCGCTGCGCCCTCAGCCTTTTCACCAACATCCCGGTGTCGATCAGGACCGGACATGCGGTTTGACACATACCGTCGGCGGCGCAAGTTTGGATTCCTTCGTATTCGAAGTCCTGCTGCAACTCCGCGAGCAGATCGACATCATTGTCAGATTCCGCGCGCACCATCTCGCGGCGCAGCACAATGCGTTGTCTGGGCGTCAGCGTGAGATCTTTACTGGGACAGACTGGTTCGCAGTACCCGCATTCGACGCAGCGATCTACCTCAACCTCCACCGTTGGTGTCGATTTGAGGTCGATGATATGGGCAGCGGGGTCTGCGTTAAGCAATACGCCAGGGTTGAGGACACTGCCTGGGTCGCAGGCCCGCTTAACCTCGAGCATGACTTCATACAGCTCGTCGCCATACTGCCGTCGTACGAAGGGTGCCATGATACGGCCGGTGCCGTGTTCTGCTTTCAGGGTTCCGCCGGCAGCCAGAATCATGTCGACCAAATCCTCGGTGAACGCTACGTAGCGATCGACATACTTGTTTTGGTCGAAAGTTTCGTTCAAGAGGAAATGAATGTTGCCATCCTTGGCATGGCCGAAGATCACCGAATCCCGATAGCCGTGCTGAGTAAACAGATTGGT
>JBBSRY010000059.1:0-8275 GCA_038242595.1 Mycobacteriales bacterium | reverse complement strand
TCATGGTTGTCCGGGAAATCCCACATCGCGCCATGTCCACCGACCAAATACACGATGTCGTAGATCGCAGCGTTGACATGCTCCGGTTGCGGCGCCACGAGAAGCTGTCGCTGGATGTGCTGATCAGCCTTCCAGGCCGCTTGATTCTCATCCTCCGGGTCGTAACCGTCCTCCGGTGCGGGCCCGCCGCTCATGGTCGTGACGTGTACTTCCAACCCGGCGTCGGTGAATACCCGCCACGGGTCGGCCGCCTCGGACACCGTGTAGCCGGTCTCGCGACCGGTATTTCCGAGTTCAGAATGGCTGGTCAGCACTAAGAGCGCACGATGCTGCTGGGACGCTGTCATAACTCAAGCTCCTCGAGATTCTGTCAAAATATTCCGTCGGTTTAGAAGGCGCCGTCCTCCGGCAACCGGAGGTCTGGTTTCTCAAGTTCCTCGACGTTGACGTCCTTGAAAGTGATCACACGCACGTTCTTCACGAAACGAGCCGGCCTGTACATATCCCATACCCAGGCATCGGACATGCGAACCTCGAAATACATGTCCCCGTCGGAATTTCGGACCTGCACATCCACCGAGTTGCACAGATAAAATCGTCGTTCGGTCTCCACCACAAAGGCAAAGTGGCCGACGATGTCTCGGTACTCCCGGTAGAGCTGCAGTTCCATCTCGGTCTCGTACTGCTCGAGATCTTCTGCGCTCACGTGGTCCTACCTCTTCCTGGTTCTGCCTATGTAGAAGATAGCCGCTCCGCTGCACTGTCACACAGCCCCATCAAACAGACCCGCGCCATCGGGGAACATCCGCGCCGGTAACCGCCAGCTCTGGCGATGCTGCACGCACGGGCCCAATGCCCGCAACGCGTCCAAATGGCCGGGCGTGGCATACCCCTTGTTGATCTCCCAGGCGTATCCCGGGTAGTCGAGAGCCATCTGCACCATCATGGCGTCCCGCTCCGTTTTGGCCAGGATGCTGGCCGCGCCCACCGAAGAGCAGTGCAGATCGGCCTTGATCATGGTGGCGACCTTGGGTACCAGGACCGCCAGGACCGGATCCGGTTCTTCATCGAAGAGGGAGGGTTGGGTCGAGGTGGACAGCCAATCATGATTCCCATCAAGCAGCACCACATCGGGCCGCGCCGGCAACTGTTTCAGCGCGCGGATGCCGGCCAATCGCAACGCAGCCATCAGACCGATCTCATCGATCTCGAACGCGCTCGCATGCCCGACGGAGTGACCCACGACCCAACGCCGAATCTTCGGCACCATGGCCACCCGCGCCGCCGGCGTCAGCAATTTGCTGTCTCGAACGCCGGGCAGCGGTCTGCTGACAGTGGCATCGACCAACACGATTCCCACTGATACCGGGCCGCCCAGGGCTCCGCGACCCACCTCGTCACAGGCGGCAATCAAGGAGTGGCCGGCCCGCAACAGCGCTTTCTCGGTCCGAAGCCCCGGTGGCTTGCTCCGTGGAGAGGTAACTGTGGTCACCAACGTGCTACCCCGTGCCACCCTGGATATCCGGCGAATCGACCGTCTGCCAGCGGGAAACCGGCATCACGACCAGAATGGCCTTGCCAATCACATTTTCCACCGGGATGGGTCCTTGACACACTCCACCGGGAGTGCGGCACCCGTAGGCAGAATCCCGCGAATTCGACCGATGATCGCCCATCATCCACAGCGAGTCGGCCGGCACGGTCACCGGCCCGAAGCACCGTTGCGAACGGATGGGGGTGGCGCAATCCAGCGTGCCCGGGGTGTAGGCGAAGTCCTCGTAGATATAGGGCTCGGTCAGCGGCTGGCCGTTGACCATCAAACGACCCTGCGCGTCGCAGCACTCCACCGTTTGGCCGGCGACTGCGATGACACGCTTGACGAAGTCCTTCTCGTTGGGTGGCGCGATGCCGACCACCGAGCCAACAGCCTGGAAGAACTGCCCATACCAGGTATCCGGTCCGGCAATGGCGGCTTCTGGTGCCCAGGTCGAGGGGCCGGCAAACACCACCACCTCGCCCGGCTCAGGATCGGCGAAGTCATAAACGATCTTATTCACCAGCACGCGATCACCGCCATTGGCGACACCGTGCAGGGTCTGCTCCATAGATCCGGACGGAATGTAATAGACCTTGAAGAAGAAGGTCTGGATCAAGAAGGTCATGATGAACGCGACCACCAGCAGAATCGGCAATTCGATCCAGAACGGCCGATGCTTCTTCTGTTTGCGCTGGTCCGTGATGCGCTGCCATTTGGCCGCCGCCGGAGTTACCGCGGGTTCGGCGGGTTCGGCAGGTTCGGCCGAGGCCTCCGGTGCCACTTCACTTTTACCGCTGTCGCTGTTCATCAGGATCCAGAGTAGAGCGTGAATGAAACAAAACCGCCGTCGCCGGATTGGGCGACAGCGGCTTTGTCACAGTAGGTATCGAAGAGCGCGATGAGACCGTGAAGCTCAGCGGTCGCGCTTTTCCTTGATCTTGGCTTTTTTGCCGCGCAGTTCGCGCAGGTAATACAGCTTCGCGCGCCGAACATCACCGCGGGTGACGAGTTCAACCCTGTCCAGGTTCGGAGAATGCACCGGGTAGGTGCGCTCGACACCGACACCGAAGCTGATCTTGCGGACGGTGAAGGTCTCGCGAATGCCGCCACCTTGGCGGCGAATGACGTGTCCGGCGAAGACCTGGATACGGGAGCGGGAGCCCTCGATAACCTTGACATGGACTCGGACCGAGTCGCCGGGACGGAAGTCGGGAAGGTCGGAGCGCAGCGATGCGGCGTCCAGAGCATCCAGGGTGTTCATGGTGGTAATCCTCGCCAAAGTAAAAGGGAACTTGTTGCCTACCAAGTTTCTTGCCATTATCGCCCAGAATCAACTGCAATCCGGGCAACCGCCCTAGTCTGCCAGATCAACCGGGGGATGGGAAACCAGCAGGTCCGGTCGTCGTTGCTGGGTGCGCAGCAACGACTGCTCCCAGCGCCACTTGGCTATCGCACCATGATTTCCCGACAGCAGCACCGTTGGCACTGGCAATCCTCGGTAGACCAGCGGTCTGGTGTAGCTCGGATGTTCGAGCAGTCCGGGAGATGCTTCACCAAAGGAATCCTGTACCGCGCTCTGGGGGTTGCCCAACACGTCGGGGATGAGCCTGGCGATCGCCTCGACCATCACCAGGACAGCCACTTCTCCGCCGGCCAACACGTAATCGCCGATGGATAGTTCGCGAACCGTCATCCTGGTAGCGGCCTCATCGGCGACCCGCTGATCAATCCCCTCGTATCGACCGCAGGCGAAGACCACATGTGTTGCGCCGCTCAGCTCTTCGGCAACGGCCTGGGTGAACCGCTCACCGGCCGGCGTCGGCACGATCAATACTGTTTCGAGCCCGGTCACCGTATCCAGCGCAGCGCCCCAGACATCCGGTTTCATCACCATGCCCGGTCCGCCGCCGTAGGGCGAATCGTCAACGGTGCGATGCCTATCGACGGCAAAATTACGCAGATCGTGGACATCCAATTCCAGGATGCCATCAGAAATTGCCTTGCCCACCAACGATTCTCGGAGTGGCGCCAGGTAGTCCGGAAAGATCGTCAGGACGTCAATCTTCATCTCAGGACCTGCATGAGGTGTCAGCCTTCGAGGTCGTCGAGCAAACCCTCTGGCGGATCGACCACCACAAAGCCACCGGCCAGATCGACAGTCGGCACGATCGCCTTGACGAACGGCACCAGCACCTCGTGGCCGGCCGGGGTCTTCACCACCAGAACGTCATTGGACGGCAGATGCATCATGTCGGCGATCATGCCGAAATCAGGTTGCGCCGCTGTATCGGAAGCAAGCAATCGAACCCCAAGACCGATCAACTGGTGATCGTAGAACTCTTCCTCATCATCGAGTTCAGGCAACTGCTCGGTGTCGACGATCAACAGGGTGCCGCGCAGGGTTTCGGCCGCATTGCGGTCGGCAATACTCTCGAACGTCAGCACCGTATTGCCGCCGATCCGGCGGGCGGAGGTCAGCGTTAGTGGCCCGGTTGGCGCCGGGTCAGTGCGAAACACTGACCCGGCGGCGAACCTGGACTCCGGGTCGTCGGTGCGGATCTCAACGGTCACGCCACCGGCCAGCCCATGGGGACGGCCGAGACGGCCGACAACCAGTTCCATCTGTATTTCTCGTCAGTTCAGCGGTCGGTATCGACGACGTCGACCCGAATACCGCGTCCACCAACAGCAGTCATCACCGTACGCAGTGCGGTCGCAGTCCGACCGCCGCGTCCGATGACCTTGCCCAGATCGTCCGGGTGCACCCGAACCTGCAGGGTGCGCCCCTGTCGGCCGGTGGAAAGCGTGACATCGACATCATCTTCATGATCGACAATGCCGCGAACCAAATGCTCCAGGGCGTCCTCCAACATGACTACTCAGCGCTCTCGTCAGAGGAGGGGGTGGCCTCAGCTGTGTCAGCAGAGTCAGCCTTGGGGGCCGCCTTCTTCTTCTTGGTGGTGGCTTCGACAACGTCTTCGTTGCCAATGGCAGCGATGGCGGCTTCGTAGCGGGCGCGCTTGTCAACCGGGATCGGCTGCGGCTTCAGGGTGCCTTCGGTGCCGGGCAGACCCTTGAACTTCTGCCAATCACCGGTGACCTTCAGCAGGGCTTCCACGGTTTGGGTCGGCTGCGCGCCGACACCCAGCCAGTACAGCGCCTTCTCGGAGTCGATTTCGATCAGCGACGGTTCGAGCTTGGGGTGGTATTTGCCAATCGTGTCGATGGCACGGCCGCTACGGCGGGTACGGGCATCGGCAACGACAATGCGGTAGAACGGCTCGCGGATCTTTCCGATGCGAGCAAGCTTGATCTTGACGGCCACGGTGGGACGTACTCCTTCAATTCTGGTTATTTGGCGGCGAATTCTGACCGTGTGGGGTTTGCCCGGTCGAGAACACACCAAAGGACGACTTTCGCCGGGGAGAGGGTCCGTCGATAGTCGATGCGTAGAACATCCTACCGGATCACACCGCTCTTGATCACCGCTCGCGGGGTCCGCAGTGTGTCGAGCTGCTCGCGCGGGTCAGATTCATAGATCACCAGATCAGCCGGCAGACCAATCTCAGGATCCGGGACGCCGAGCCAGTGCCTAGCCTGCCAGGACGCGGCATTCAAGGCCTGCGCCCCGGTCATGCCCACCCGGATCAGGCAGGCGACCTCGTCAACGATGCGACCGTGTTCGACGAAACCACCGGCATCGGTCCCGGCGTGCACCGGTACCCCCGCCTCAATAGCGTTGGCGATGGTCTGATCACCGCGGGAATGCAGATCACGCATGTGCTTGGCGTAGGCCGGGTACTTGCTGCCCGCAGCTTCGGCGAAGGCAGGGAAATTCGCGATGTTGATCAGGGTTGGCACGATGTGCACGTCGCGGGCGGCGACTTCCTCGATTGCTGCCGCAGTCATACCCGTCGCATGTTCCAGACAGTCGATACCTGCGCTCAGGAGTCCGGGCAGGGCATCTTCGCCGAAGACATGCGCGGTGACTCTGGCTCCGCCCTCATGGGCGGCCGCGATCGCTTCGGTCAGCACGTCATCGGGCCACAGCGGCGCCAGATCACCCACCGATCGGTCGATCCAGTCGCCGACAATTTTCACCCACCCGGATCCGTACTCGACCTGGCGCCTTACCTCGTCAACCAGATCCTCCGGATGTTCCAGATCTACGCCCAGCCCAAGGATGTACCGCTTGGGTCTGGCGATATGACGACCGGCGCGGATCAGGGTCGGCAGGTCCGGCCGGCCGACCAACGGCCGAGTATCCAGCGGCGAACCACAATCCCGAATCACCGTGACACCAACCGCCAGGTTCTGGCGCGCCTGGTTTTCGGCTTCGGACAGATCAGTCAGATGCCCGGTTCCGGAATATCCGATATGACAATGGGCGTCGACGAAACCGGGTAGTACAAAGCCGGTCAGCTTTCGTGCGTCGGTTACCGGCCCTTCGACAAAAACACCGCCGGAGATCCAATGTTCGACCCGTTCGCCGGTGGCCGCATCGGTACCGCGAACATGAAGATCGGTCGGCGATTCCGGTGACATCACTACTGCTTGGGCAACTTGAGCTTGGAGGGGTCGAAATCAAACCCCGGCGGTAGTCCGCCAAGCCCCCCCGCGGAAGAGGGTGCAGATCCCGGTCCAGCTCCTGGTGCTCCCCCACCACCCAGGCCAGGTGGCAGCTGGCTCATCATGTCAGGCAGCCCACCCCTGATCTTCGGTTGCGTCGGACCGCGACCGGAAACCTTGCCCTTCTTGCCTTTTCGTCCCTTGACACTGCGATTACCGCGGGCCAACCCCCCCATGCCGAATTTGCCGGCCATCGCGACCATCATCTTGCGGGCTTCGAAGAATCGATCGACCAAAGCGTTGACCTGGGAGACTGTCGAGCCGGACCCCTTGGCAATACGCTGCCGACGGGAGGCGTTGATGATCTTGGGGTCCATGCGTTCCTGCCGGGTCATCGACTGGATGATCGCCGCAGTCCGGTCGATATCCCGGTCATCGACATTGGCCAGTTGTTCTTTGATCTGACCGGCTCCTGGCAGCATGCCCAGGATGCCGGCGATCGGTCCCATCTTGCGGATGGACATCATCTGGTCCAGGAAGTCATCAAGGGTGAAATCGCCGCCGGTGAGTTTGGCGGCCATCTCCTCGGCCTGATCGGCCTCGAAGACCTGCTCGGCCTGTTCGATCAGGGTGAGCATGTCTCCCATGCCCAGGATCCGGGAAGCCATCCGGTCCGGGTGGAAGGTGTCGAATTCGGTCAACTTCTCGCCGGTCGAGGCGAACATGATGGGGGCGCCGGTAATCTGCCGCACCGACAGCGCGGCGCCACCGCGGGCATCGCCGTCCAGTTTGGTCAGCACCACGCCGGTGAATCCGACGCCATCCCGGAATGCTTCCGCGGTGGCGACCGCGTCCTGGCCGATCATCGCGTCCAGGACAAACAGGATTTCATCCGGCTTGGTGGCATCCCGGATGGCAGCTGCCTGCGCCATCATCTCGGTGTCGACACCGAGGCGGCCGGCGGTATCGACGATGACGACGTCGAAGTGCCTGTTGCGTGCCTCGTCGATACCGGCCTGGGCCACCGACACCGGATCTCCGACACCATTGCCCGGTTCCGGCGCAAAGACCTTGACACCGGCCTGCTCGCCGACCACCTGCAGCTGGGTGACGGCATTGGGGCGCTGCAGATCGCAGGCCACCAGCAGCGGCGTGTGGCCCTGCTCGCGGAGCCATCTGGCCAGCTTTCCGGCCAGCGTGGTCTTACCGGCACCCTGCAGACCGGCCAGCATGATCACCGTCGGTGGATTCTTGGCGAATCGCACCCGCCTCGTCTCGCCGCCGAGGATCTCGATCAGTTCCTCGTTGACGATCTTGATGATCTGCTGCGCCGGATTGAGCGCCTGGCTCAAAGCCACCTCGGCGGCGCGGGTCTTGACCGCTGCGACGAACGTCCGCACCACCGGGAGCGCAACATCGGCCTCCAGCAGCGCCACCCGAATCTCACGGGCGGTCGCGTCAATATCGGCCTGGGAAAGCCGGCCCTTACCCCGCAGGGAGGTGAAAACAGTAGAAAGTCGGTCAGACAGAGTCTCGAACATGACAGTGAGGTTATCGCTTCGCGGAAGTCAACGCGGTCGCCACTCCCCGGCCAGCTCGGCTGTGTGCTGCCGGGGAGAACGGAAGTCCTTCAAAGTCAGCAAGATAGAACACGTCAACGACTATCGGAGCCATGGGTATCTGGTCTTTCTTCTTCCAGACCCTGATGGGGGCAATCGGCCAGCATCTGCTCATACAAGGCCGGTGTCTGAGTAAAGACAGCGACCAGCGCAACCCCGCCTACGCTGCCTCCGGCTGCAGCAGCCAGTTCGACCAACTGAGTGGCCCCGCCGCCGTAGAAAAGGCGAGCCCCGGTGTCATCAGCAAAACAAGGGAAGCCGCCAAAATCATAAACGCGGTGTTCCCGGTATCTACAGCAAATGATTCGTCCATCAAGCCTCCAGGCTCACTATGCGTGGGCGCGAGAAGGTTTGACTCTCCCGCCTTGTGACATAGGAGAGATTCCGGTGAATGTGTTGCGATTGCTGTTCGCAGACGTTTCCGTCAGATGAACACAGATGGGGGCGGTTACCGTCTTGTTAATCTCCCGATGAGGCGGCTATAAATAGCGGAGAAGTGGCCAGGCTTACGCCAGCGAGATCAAATGCTGCTGCAGCGCAAGGGAAATCC
>JBBSRY010000058.1:0-8300 GCA_038242595.1 Mycobacteriales bacterium | reverse complement strand
AGGCGCACAACAGCTCTCACCGCAACAGCGACAAAATCTCGCAAACGATCCACTTGAGCTGCTCGCAGTCGACGGACCGACCAACCAGGCCAAGGGGTCCGGTGACGCAGCGACCTGGCTACCACCCAACAAAACATTCCGATGCGCCTACGTCGCCCGCCAGATCGCGGTCAAGACTAAATACCAGTTATGGGTTACACAACCCGAAAAAGACGCGATTGCCAAGGTTCTCAGCACCTGCCCGCACTATCCGTTGCCAACAGAAGACCTCTCCACCGTTCGAATTCCGGACCCGGTCCGATGACCAAAATCGCATCACTTGAGGACCTGCCATGGTGGTCCGCTGCAATCCCCTGGCCGCTCGCTGCCGTGCTAGCCGCACTGGCCGTGGTGCTCATCGTTCGGATCACCCGCTCAATTCTGCTACGGGTCATCGGTTCCCTCATTGCGGAATTCTTCGGGATGGGGCTTTGGCATGAGGTCCATCTTTCCAGCCAGGATCAAATCCTCGCAGGGTCAATGGTCAACCAAACTCTGGGCAGTCCCCCGTTCTAAGCCAGTGGGTTGACAAGCACAATGAGTCTGCTGCCGCCAGCAATGTGCCATTGGCGGGAGGGCTGGTGTTTCATATAGCAATGACAACTCCCGACCCGCACGATCACGACGGCATTGCTGACACCGGAATGTTTCGCGCTTTTGTGGCACAACCGCAGCCCGAGGCTGAAACTCGAACTGGTCTACAAAAGCTCTGGGTATGGCCAGGCCTGCTCGTTCCAGTGATCATTGCAATCGCCATCGTTGTCCTGGTCATCATCCTGTTGAGCAACTGAAGGCAGCCTGTCACGATGGGTCTGTTATTCGGACTCAGCGATCAAAGGACTCAGCGATCAGGGGACAGCGATCGGGGTTCGACTAATGCGACCCGCTGCCCGCGCCAACCACAGCAAATAGGCGCGCTGAAATAGCGGAACCAGCGGGCCGGCCAGTCGACTGAACCAGCGATCAGCCCTTGAGTAGGCCACTACGGTGAACCACAGCTTGCCATCAGCAGTTCGGCTTACCTGAAAAGCTTCCTCGCCCGCAAAGGGATGCCCGACCAACCCCCCGTAACCGAATGCTGCGCAGTTTTCAGAATCCTCGACCCAAGCGATTCGACACCGGGCGCGAATAGTGGCCCGTCCCACACCCAGACAGGTCGCAACTTCCAGCCCTGGCGCAGCTCGCTCAGCCTTACTCTCCATCCGAACTCCCGCTGCCGCATGAACTCCCCAGGTCAACAGCGCCTGAGAAACCGCGTCGAAGTTAGTACCTGTGAGCCGACGGGAGACCCTGAGGTGGCGATAGCCGGGTGGAAGTGGACCGCCGCGCAAGCCGGCCTGGGTAAACCCCACCTCGCTGTAATTCAGCTCCTCGGCGCGTTCTTCCGCTGCGCCCCCTCCGCTCATCCCCGCATCGTCTCCTTCAATCCTGGTCAGCCGGCCGTGCGGCCGCCCCGTTAGCAACTCAGCTCAGCGCGCGAACGCGAAAGCATTGGCAATTCTGTGCCTCACTGCGAGCGCAAGAGTGAACGCGAGAGCTCAAGCTGACATCGTGAGCAGTACCCGATGTGAACCCACCGCAACCTGTCGAATCTGAGAGACTCAGGAGTGAACCGGCCACATCCTGATCGGCGATCCCTCTCGTCGCAGCCGGTTCCGCCCGGTGAAATACCCAGAAAACCGTGGTCCGCCCGGTATCAGCGCCAACAAGCCAACGCCGCTAGGCACTGCACAACGACGGTCATCGCAGCCCCGTTACAAGTATCAATATCTTCATGACCGTTCCGCTCAAGCCTCTGTTGGACCTTGCGAACACTCGGCTAGCTTAGGGAGGACCAGACTCCGTACGTGCGCTCAGGGGACAAAAGCCCTTGAGCGCGGGTCACATTCCGCGGTTTGTCCTCCCGTCTTGGTCAGCAGAAGACCTGCCGGTGCATTCCATCGGTTTGGTAGATACGGATGAAAGGAGCGCGTCTTGACCCGAACCAGCAACGACCTCGTCATCGACGACGCACTCCACAGTGTTAGCCAATCCCAAAACGACCAGTTGCGGTCCTCGTCGCACCAGCAGCAACACCCAGGTCACCAACAGCATCCGGACCAAGAGCAACCCTCAGGTCACCAACAGCAGCCGGACCAACAGCAGCCGGACCAACAGCATCCGGACCGCGGGAAGCCGGACGATCTCCTCCAGCGAGCGCACGGCGCTTACCGAAAGGTAGTTTCGGACCCGAAGACGCATGGCCCCGAGGTGGCCGAACTGGTCACCCTGGCCAGGCGCACCCGGGCCTGGGAGCCGCTCATCCTGTTTCTCCGGGCCCACGCCTGGGCGCAACGCTCGCAGTTTGCCCTGGCCGATGCCAAGGCCAACCTGGACGAAGCTGCAAAACTGGCTAGGCGACACCACCTCTCGGAGCGTCTCGGCGAGGTGTTGGTCACCAGAGCCGCAGTGCATACCGAACTTGGCAAGATGCATGCAGCCCAACGGGATCTGACAACTGCCGGTGGGCTCAACACGGTGCAGGGCAAAGTCGAGATGGCCCTGCAGCAAGCGGTCCTCAATCACAATCTGGGTCAGTTGACACCGGCGGCCAAGCTTTATCAGGAGATCTTGGACGCTCCCGGAGCAGCCACAGATATCAGAGCCAAGTCGGCGAACAATTTGGCCATCATCGAGAGTCAGTTGGGCAGACTGGATCTGGCTCAACAGCACGCCGCGATGGCGGCCCAGTTGGCAATTGAGGTCGGCCCTGCCCTGGAAGCGCTATTTGCCACCACCCGCGGCTGGATCACCATCCAAACCGGACGACTGACCGAAAGCATCGAGATCTTCGACGATGCGGCCGATCGCTACTCCAAGGCCGGTATCCCGCTGGGTGAGCACTACCTGGAGTACGCAGACGCCCTCACTGAGCTGCGGCTTTTGCCAGAGGCCTTCGCAATCTCCCGACGGGCGGTGGATGAATTCCAACGTAATGGCGTTGACCTGATGGCGGCCGAAGGTCGCTACCGGGTGGCCGTGCTGGCACTGCTCACCGGCAACTTACAGGCCGCCGCCGACACAGCAACGAGCGCTTATATCGAATTCACCCGGCAGCGCCGAGCGGCCTGGGCCGCCCGGACCTCGATTGTCATGGTGGAGACAGAGCTCAAAAGGGGAAATCCGACCCCACACACCCTGACCCGGGCGCGACAGGCCGCCAGAACACTGGAGAAACTGGGTATCGCTGCTCACGCTGTGGATGCGCATCTGGTCGCCGGCCGGGTCTGTCAAGCCCTGGGCCGATCCGGCGACATCCATCTGGCCAAATCGAAACAACTCTCAACCGGCGCCCCGGTGCTGATTCGGCTCAAGGGCCAGATCGCGGCCGCCCTGCGAGAGGACAGCAGCGACCAGGCCATCCTGACCAGCTGCCGAACCGGACTCATCGACCTGGCCCAGCATCGCGCATCGCTGGCGTCAATGGAGCTCCGGGTGCGCGCCTCCGCTCATGGAGCCGAGCTGGGCCGTATCGGTCTGAGGGTCCTACTTCGTAGCGGCGCTCCGGGGCAGGTCTTCAGCTGGTTGGAACGGACCCGCGCTGCCGCACTGATAGCTGTCGAGCCCACCACCGACCTGGGCGTGGAAGAACTTCTGGGCGCCCTGAGAACTGTGCAAGCTGATCTGGCAGCAGCCCGCTCGGACCGAACCTCCCTCGACGCCGAACCGCCGGAACTACTGAGTCGGCAAGCGGTGCTGGAGGGCCAGATTCGCCGGGCTACCTGGCGGCGCAGCTCCCACCCCGGCAGCTCCCACCCCGGCAATTCCCACCCCGGCAATTCCCAACACAGCAATTCCCAACACAGCAATTCCCAACCCAGCAATTCCCAACCCAGCAATTCCCAACCCAACAGGTCCAGCCTGTCCCCGCCGTCGACCAGCGAGCTGCGTCGTCATTTGGACGGTCAGATCCTCATCGAATACGGGACCAACGACGGGATGGCATTCGCCGCTGTCGTCGAACCCCGGCGAACCCGGATTGTCCCACTCGGATCGATGGCCGATGTCAGTAAGCAGCGCGCCCAACTCCTTTTTGCCCTGCAAATGTTGTTGCAGCCCAATCTGTCCACTCCGCGGGCGGCAGCTGCCAGACTGCGAGCGGAGGTATCGATCACCGGCCTGAGGAAACTTTTGCTGGATCCGATCGCTCTCCCGGCCGATGTTCCGGTAGTGGTGGTTCCCACCGGAAGCATGCAGCGGATTCCGTGGTCGGCGCTGTGGGACGGCCATATCACCGTCGCTCCCTCCGCGGGTCTGTGGCAAGCAACGCGTACCCGTGAAACCGGTTGCGCCGATCAGGTGTTGTTGGTCGCCGGACCGGACCTGCCCGGCGCCACCGCAGAGATCAACACACTTGCCGAGCTGCATCCGAACGCTACGATTCTCACGCCACCGCACAGCACAGCCGAAGCGGTACTGAAAGCACTCCCGCAGTCGGGTCTGGCCCACCTGGCCTGCCATCTAAATCTGCGCTCGGACAACCCCAGTTTCTCGGCCTTGCAATTGGCCGACGGATTTCTCACCATGCACGAGCTGGAAGTTCGTGGAATAGCACCGCACCGGATGATTCTGGCTGCCTGTAACTCCGCCACCGACGTCAGCTACGAGGGGAACGAGGTACTCGGTTTTGTCAGCGCCCTGATTTCTCACGGCACCAACGGCGTCGTCGCCAGCATTGTTGTGGTTCCCGATGCCGCCGCGGTCCCCTTGATGAAGTCACTTCACGAGGGCGTGATTTCCGGTCAAACCCTCAGTGCTGCACTGTATTCGGCACGGCGGAATACCGACCGCGAAGACCCAACAGAATTTGTCAATTGGTGCGCCTTCAACAGTTACGGCGCCGCCTGAGGTATCACGGGTAAACCACCTGGCATCTGTGCACCGAGGCCCCAGTACGCTGTGGGGCAAATCAGCACCAGGAGGAGAACACCATGGCTGCACAGGGTTTCCCGGGACGTCCGTTTCCGAACCAGTTCATCAACGAATATCCGCAACCGGAATACAAGGATCCGCGTGCGGTAGCCGCGCAATTGGAGAACTTGAACCATGGCGCCCAGAAGTCGCCGTGGCAACGTGAATTGGTCCGATTTCAACAGGACAGACGGGTGTCGACCAACGAGCAGAACGAGTCATCTCTGCCACCGATGAAATTCTTGGAGGACGACGGCGCGCAGCTGTTCCTATTCCCAGACCTGTTGGTACGGACAGACGATTTCAAGAATCGGACAGAGGGACGCAGTTTTAATCGCACCCCGATGTGGAAGATTCTGCAGCCCTACAAACTGACTGACGAACTCGTCGACGGACTCGAAGGCACCGTCACCCGGCTCTATTCAGATTCCTTGGATGTGGACCGGCTTTCCGATATTGCGCAGATTCTGCGGCACGCGGGTTACCGCGCGTCGCTGGATTTCATTACCCCGCTCGGCCCAATCGTCAAGGGGCAAGCCGGCGCGGAGCCGGCCGAAACCACCCCGGGTAAGTACCCGCCCGCCTGGGCGGCGACCGAGGAAGTATCCAAGCGCAAGGTCACTGTCGCAATCATCGATACCGGGATCACCGTTCGGACCGATGGCTGGCTTGATGGCATCGCCAACGACGACAATGTTGATCCGCTGGATGCGTTCCCGATTGGCGATCCCGACGGTTACCTGGACTTCATGGCCGGACACGGCACCTTTTGCGCAGGCATCGTCGCGCAGGTGGCACCAAGGGTCCGGATCACCGCGTTCAACCCGATCTCCAGTGACGGCATCGGCTCGGACAAGGCGGTGGCAAAGGCGATGTTGCAGGCCGCCGAGGAGGGCTCACCCAGGGCCGACCGCAAGAGCGGCGCGGTGACCATCATCAACCTGTCCCTTGGCACCGAAACGGTGGACGACCAGCCGCCGGTGGCGATGGAGGCCGCCCTGGAGATTCTGGCCAGGGATTATCCGAATACGCTGGTGGTGGCTGCAGCCGGCAATGGCGGCACCACCAGACCGGTGTGGCCCGCCGCCTTCCGCTCCGTGGTATCGGTGGCCGCGCTCACCGCCAACAGCCTGCCGGCGGCGTGGTCAAATCACGGTTTCTGGGTGGATTGCGCCACCATCGGCGAAGGGATTCTGTCCACCTATGTCACCGGCCAGGAGTCCGTGGTGGTCGATCCCTACCCGGACACCTTTGGGGAGAACTCCTGGGCGAGGTGGAGTGGAACGTCTTTCGCGGCCCCCCAGATCGCCGGCGCGGTCGCCAAGTTTTGCCAGCGGGACGACATCAATCCGCAGGAGGCGGTGGTCCGGCTGTTCGCGAAGGGCGTGGCCATCCCCGATTACGGCCACGCCTTCGAGTTGCTGCCCGGCGTCTGAGGCCCGCAGGGCATCAGGGCACGAGACATCAGGGCATCAGGGTCGCGGCTACCAATCAACGCTGGAGTCCCGCAGGAACGCATAGTGCTCGCGGACCTGCGGGGTGGATTCTGCGGTGAAGTACTCGGCCGACGCAGACGCCCACTGCGGCGGTTCGGCCGCGCCGGACAGAGCCCAGGCTGCCTGCCGGGCGGCGCCGAGGGCGACGTACTCCGCCGCTGCCGGCACCTCGACCGGAATTCCGAAGACGGCCGGCGCCAACTGCTGCACTGCCCGGTTGCGCGAGCCGCCACCGATCATGAGCACGCGATTAGGGGTCAGCCCGAGGGCGTCGACGGCATCGGCCAGTGAGCACAACAAACCTTCGACAGCAGCCCGAGCCAGGTCCTCGCGCTGAACTGTGGAGGTCAATCCACGAAGCAGCCCGGTGGCATTGGGCCGATTCGGTGTTCGTTCACCATCCAGGTAGGGCAGCATGGTCAGCCCGCCGGCCCCCGGTTGCCCGGCCAATGCCAGATCGGCAAAGGTTTCCCGGTCCGCGCCCAGCAGACGCGCGGTGGTATCCAGAATCTTGGACGCGTTGATGGTGCACGCCAGCGGCAGGTAGTGCCCGGTGGCGTCGGCAAACCCGGCCACCATGCCGGTGGGATCGGCGCTGGGAGTCGAGGCCACGCAGAACGCGGTACCCGAGGTGCCGATGGACACCACGACATCGCCGGGCAATAGCGAAAGACCGAGGGCAGCAGCCATATTGTCACCGGTGCCCGCCGCCAAGATCGTCCCGGACGACGTCCGCTGGGCAACATCACCTGGCCCGACGATGCGTGGGAGCATAATCTCATGCCCGGCCGCCCACCCTGCTACCTCGGGGAGCCAGGCCCGGTTCGCCGGGGAGTAGTAACCGGTGCCGGAGGCGTCGCCGTGGTCGGTGGTCTGCTCGCCGCCGTCGGACAGTTTCCAGGTCAGCCAATCGTGCGGCAACAGCACGGTCGACGTGCGGGCCGCATTCTCCGGTTCGTTCTCCAGCATCCAACGCACTTTGGTCACGGTCAGCGAGGCGGTGGGAACTGAGCCGATAGCATCGGCCGTCTGTTGCGCGCCACCGAAATACTCCACCACGGTGCCGGCCTGCGCTGTGGAGCGCATGTCATTCCACAGCAATGCCGGGCGCACCACCTGCCCATCGGTGTCCAGCGCCACCATCCCGTGCTGCTGGCCGCCCACGCTGATCGCGCTTGCTCGTTCCAGTAGCCCGGCGCCGGCCGTGGACAGCGCATCCCACCAGGCGCCCGGATGTACCGAAGTGCCTGGTGGATGCGGGGCGGTTGCCTGATCGACAATTACCCCGTCCTCGGCGCGGACCAGCAGCACCTTGGTGGACTGGGTGGATGAGTCGATGCCGGCAACCAGCGTCTCGGTGGTCATAGCTGCATTCTGGCAGACCCCACCGGCCCGAATCGTTACGCCTGACGGTTCACCTGTGGGAGTGGCTCAGGCCAGGGTGATCACCTGACGGAGCACCGAGGCCCGCGCAAGTGAATCTATCGCCTCATTGATCCGTTCGAGGCCGATCCGATTCGAGATGAGCTTCTCCACCGGCAGTTTGCCCTGTTCCCAGAGTTCGACAAATTTTGGAATATCCCTTGCGGGAACACTGGACCCGAGGTAGCAACCGATGATGCGACGACCGCCGCCGACCAGATCAAGCGGTGAAATCGGCACTGTCACACCAGGCCTGGTCAGGCCGGCCAGAACCGTCCGTCCACCGGGGGCGGTGATCGCAATCGCCGTGCTCACCGCCGGTCCGGCGCCGGCGGCCTCGATCGCCACATCGACACCGAGGTCGCCGATGTCACTCGGGTCCAGCGCGGCGGT
>JBBSRY010000057.1:0-8304 GCA_038242595.1 Mycobacteriales bacterium | reverse complement strand
TTCTTCGGTGTGCATCTCGGTCACGCAATACAGGGCAGATTGGCCGAGTTCGGGAAAGTCGACCGACAAATCCTTACCGCCGAAGATGGACCGCTCGCGCAAGCACTCATTGATCTGCGCGACGGTGCGACCGGTGGAGCCGAAATCGACCACAAATTCTTTGAAATAGCCGCTGGTCCAACGTATGCCCACATGGGGGATTTCAGCGATGCGTTCGGCCGCGTAGTGACTGTTGCCGACGATGGTATGTCCGATATCGACGAAGCCCTGTGGTCCCATCAGTGCCATGTAGACGGCATTGGCTATGGCCCAGAGATAGACCGAGTTGCCGGTCCAGTCATTACCTTCGCCGCGGGAACCATAGGAGCTTTGGTGGAACAGCGACATGCCGAAGGCGCGCTGGCCGGGCTCGATGGTGTCGGCGATGCTGACTTGCAGGGTGGGATACTGCCGGGCGTAACGCTCCTCGTCCCTGGTCGCGATGAAACCGCCCACGCCGCCGCCGGCGTTCAGATGGATTCCCAGCGGTTGGGTAGTTCCCACCACAATGTCGGCGCCGTAATCTGATGGTGGGCTGATCACCCCCAGGGAAATCGGGTCGACGCCGACGATAGTTTCGGCGCCGCAGGTACGGGCGAGTTCGCTGAGTCGGGCGGCGTCGGATTCGATGATGCCCAGATAGTTCGGGTTCTCCCAGTAGACCGCGGCGGTGGAGTCGTCGAGTTTGTCTTCCAGGTCCGCCAGATCAATACGACCGGTCGTGCGGTCGAATTCAACAAGCACCAGTTCGATAGAGCGGTCCATCCCGGCCGGTCCGCAATAGGTTCTGATCACTGCCAACCTCTCCGGATCCAGCGATCCGGGCACCAGCACCCGATACCGCCCGGTGATGCGGGATGCCATTCGAATCGCATAGCCGGCGGCAGAACCCCAGCTGTAGACCGGAAGTCCGACAAAATCCATCCCGACCAATTCGCCGAGTTGGGAGGCAAATTCGAACCAGGCCTGGTTACGTCCCAGATCAGAAGACGCCGTACCCCATTCCGAGGTGACGAATTCCGACCGTCCGACGATCTCGTCGACGACGGCAGGAACGTAATGCTGCCAGCAACCGGCACCGAGAAAGTTGAGATTTTCTGCGCAGGTGTCGTTCTCACGCAGCAACGCTTCGACTTTGCGTCGAAGCGTCGATTCGGCGGTGATACCCGCCGGCAGGGCGATGGGTTCCTTGGCAAGGTGTTCGGCCGGTATCTGTTCGAAAAGAACTTCGATATCAGAAATCCCTACGGCGTCCATCATTGCTGCCTTCGCAGCCGGGGCTGAATTTGGCATATACGGGTGTGCTTGTGTCATTTGGACTTTCCTTCTCCCACGTCAACTCCTACTGGGCAAAAAGCTTGTCGTCACTTCCAGTGTGCCCGGAACTACCGGAACTACCGGAACTACCGGAACTAATTGACGACCTTCAAAACTGTGCTGTGTCGCGGGCGAGTGCGAACTCGTCGATACCCGGTCAATCTCGCCTGCTCGGCATCATCGTCGAGGTCTACCCGGAGTACCGGTGGGTTCAGCAGCGATAGTTTTTCTTGTGCTGCCAGAATTTCCACGTTTGCCTCGCCGACAGCGCTCAGGATCCTCCCACTGATCTGTTGATTGCCGCGACCGAGTAGAAAGCCCTGCCCGCCAATCACACCCAGCACAAGGGTGGTGTGTGGGCTGTGGCTGACGAGGTCATAGAGCTGCTGCTCGGTGGCATCACGACAGATCAATTCACCGTTGCGAACCACATCGAAACCCAGAACCGCGCCCTGGATACCGAGCGCCGTCTTGACATGTGCCACCGTGGTCCCTGGTCCGAGCAAGTAAAGACGGTCCAGAAGCATTTCCGCGGCGATCTCTTGCCCCAGTGCGGCTAGATCCTGACCCTCTGCACTGATGGATCCGGACTTCATGGTCTGCATCCGGGTCGGCTGACGCGGGACTTGGGCGATACCGAAAATAGCGATGGTGCGGGGATTTTCATCCGAGACAGAGGAAAATGCCGATGGCGCAAGATCTGCGATTTCAGCCGACACGGTGGATGACCGGTCGCCGTCGCCGAGGTAGGCCGCCGCGGCCGCGCCGGCCGCGCGAGGATTCACGGCGAAGACCGCGGAGTGCATCTTCACCCCGGCGGGCACACCGAGAATGGGAACGGTGGTGCCGACCGCAGCGAAGACGTCCCGTGCGGTGCCGTCGCCGCCGGCGAAGAGGATGAGCCCGGCACCCCGATCACGCATGAGGGTTGCTGCGGTTCGGGTGTCGGACGCGGAGGTGACACCGTCGCTGACGACAACTTCGTCGAATTCCAGACCGAGTTCGCTGGCCACCGTGCTGCCCATCTCGCCGGAAGCGGTCAACAACCGCACTCCTGGGAGTGCTTCACCCAGCGCTCGAAGAGCATCCGACATCCGTCGGGGCGCTGCGCAAACCCCACCCAGTTCACGGGCACGCACCGCCGCTTGGCCGTCGGAACCATGTTGTGCAGCCCGGCCGCCGATCCCGGCGACCGGGTTGATGATGACGCCCACGGCCGCCAGGTTCACGGCAGGAGGCGGAGTTCTTCGGCGACTTCGTCCAGGGCGCGGCGGGTTCCGGCCACCATCTCATCGATCTCGGCCTCGGTCACCACAAATGGCGGGGAGAAGGCGATGGTGTCTGCGGCCGGCAGCGCTCTGGTGATCACGCCATGGTCCCGGCTGCGCCTGGTCACAGCAGCAGCCACCCCCAGCGCCGGTTCGAAGGCGGTGAGCGGGGAGGTACTCCGAACGAATTCGACGGCGCCGAGCAAGCCGTATCCGCGAATATCGCCGACCAACGGATGACCGCCGAACTGGGCCTGCAAGGTAGTTGCAAGGTAGTCGCCGCGAGCCTTTGCCTGCTGTTGCAGACCATCTCGTTCGATGATGTCGAGGTTGGTCAGGGCAGCGGCGGCGGCCAACGGATGCGCGGAGTAGGTGTACCCGTGGCTGAAAACACCGGTGCCCTGCTTGAGCACATCCCAGATCTTCTCCGAGACCATGCACGCCGACAGCGGTATATAGGCCGAGGTGATGCCTTTGGCGACCGTAATCAGATCCGGTTCCATATTGAAAGTCTGGGCGCCGAAAGTATTCCCGGTCCTACCAAAACCACAGACCACCTCATCGGCGATCAGCATGATGTCGTACTTGTTCAGGACGGCCTGAATTGCCGGGAAATAGCCCTCCGGCGGAATGATCACGCCGCCGGCCGCCTGCAGTGGTTCGGCGATGAACGCGGCAACGGTCTCGGGACCCTCAGCCAGGATGAGCTGCTCCAGCTCATCGACCAGACCGGTCAAGAAATCAGCATCGCTGACACCGGGGGCCTGTTCCCACAAAGCGTGTGGCGCCCTGACATGTCGTACCATTGGCAGCGGCAGATCGAAATTGGCGTGCATACCGGGTAGCCCCGTGAGACTGGCGGACATCACGGTGACGCCGTGGTAGCCCCGCATCCGAGAGATGATCTTTTTCTTCTCCGGGCGGCCCAGGATGTTGTTGTAGTACCAGAGCAATTTGACCTGGGTGTCGTTGGCATCGGAGCCACTATTGCCGAAGAACACCTTGGACATCGGTACCGGCGCCATCTGGATCAGTCGCTGCGCGAGGGCCGCCACCGGTTCGCTGCCCATCGAGGCGAACGAATGGTAAAAGGACAGCTGCTCGCATTGCGCACGCAGGGTTTCGGCCATTTCGACATTGCCGTACCCGATGTTGACGCACCAAAGACCAGCCATGGCGTCCAGATAGGACTTGCCGGACGTGTCGGTGAGCGTGCTACCGCTTCCCTTGACAATTGTGAGCGGGCCGGACTTCTCGTGTTCTCGCAAATTCGTAAAGGGGTGAAATACGAATTGCTTGTCAACATCCTCAATTTTCATACTGCGCCTGCGCATTCGTGGTGAGAGTTGTCAATTGACTATGGCCTGACTGTATCAAAGAGTGGGCGCAAAGCGTACAATTGCGCGCATTACGATCACTTATGATTTGGTAGCACAAATTCGACCCGCCAACATTGCGCCCCAGGAGGCCAGAATGACGTCCAGTCCCACGACGACACCCACCGCGGGTAGCGGATACGACCTGTCCGCGCTGCGCGAGAGTGGTTTGCTGCGAGAGGATCTGTTCATCAACGGTGAATGGGTCAGCGCTTGCGGCGGCGCCCGCACTGACGTCTTCGATCCCGCAACTGGCGCCCAAATCGGCTCCATGGCCAGCGCCACCGAGACAGATGTGCATGCGGCAATCGCGGCGGCCGAGGCGGCGGGGCCGGCCTGGGGCAAGCTGCCGGCGATCAGTCGCTCGCGGATTCTGCGTCGCTGGTTCGATCTGATTGTCGACAATGCCGACATTCTGGCCACCATCCTGACCGCCGAACAGGGCAAGCCGTGGGCCGAGGCGCGGGGCGAGATCATCTACGGAGCGAGCTTTGTCGAATGGTATGCCGAAGAATGTAAGCGGAGTTATGGCGAGATCATTCCGACCAACGTCGACGGGCGGCGATTGCTCACTCTGCGGCAGCCGATCGGTGTTACTGCCGCCATCACACCCTGGAATTTCCCCTCCGCGATGATTTTGCGTAAGGCCGGTCCGGCGTTGGCCGCCGGCTGCCCGATGATCATCAAACCCGCTCCGGAGACACCATTTTCGGCCACCGCGCTGGCCGAACTCGCTCACCGGGCTGGTGTTCCGGCCGGTGTGATTGCTGTCGTACCCGGCGCCCCGGCCATGATCGGGGAAATTCTGACCTCGCATTCGGCAGTGCGAGCCTTGAGCTTCACCGGGTCGACCAAGGTAGGCAAACTGCTGATGGCACAGAGCGCACAGACCGTCAAAAAAGTAGCGATGGAACTGGGTGGCAACGCGCCGCTGATCGTTTTCGATGATGCAGACATCGAGCTCGCGGTGGCCGGCGCGATGGCTTCCAAATTCCGCAACGCCGGTCAAACCTGCGTGTGCGCCAATAGAATCTTCGTCCAGGCCGGAATTCATGACGAATTCATCAGCAAGTTTCAGGTGGCCATCGAGAAGCTGCGTGTGGGAAACGGTTTCGACTCCGCTTCCGAGCAGGGACCGCTGATCACCGAGGCCGCGGTGGCAAAGGTGGAACGGCATATTGCCGATGCCGTTGAGGGTGGAGCGAGCGTTGTAATTGGTGGCCGGCGGCATGACCTTGGTGGCACCTTCTTCGAGCCGACGCTGCTGGTCGGAGTGTCGCAGCAGATGCTGATCGCCCAGGAGGAAACATTCGGCCCGGTGGCGCCGGTGATCAAGTTCGAAACCGAGGATGAGGTGGTGAAACTGGCCAATGACACACCTTTTGGGCTCGCCGCCTATTATTTCACCGCAGATCTTGGTCGAATGTGGAGAGTCGGCGAGGCACTCGAATTTGGTGTTGTCGGGGTCAACACCGGGCTGATCTCTTATGAGGGAGCCCCTTTCGGTGGGGTGAAGGAATCCGGTATCGGTCGAGAGGGTTCGCGGCACGGAATGGATGAGTTCACCGAGTTGAAGTACCTCTGTGTCGCCGGTTTGAGCTAATGCTTGAAGTCGAGCGGAGTTGAGAGAGAATGTCTTGACTCCGCTCGAGGGCCAACAGGTCTGGAGCTACAGGGGGTTGCCGGGGCCGGCTTGACGCTGAATCTGCATACCCTGCGCCACCCAGGTCATACAGGAACGGGTGGAGGGGATCCCGTCGACGATGACCAAACAATCGAAGCAGACCCCCATTCCGCAAAAAACTCCCCGTGGCTCACCGGTTTTGGTGGTGCGGGTGGTCAGCTCACCTTCGGCCATCAGCACCGCGGCGACACTTTCGCCGAGGTAGGCGGCCACGGGTTCGCCATCGATGGAAACCGTGACCGTCGACCCGCGAGAGAGTCCTGCCGGCAGGGGGAGACGGGCTCCCATCAGGCATCGCCTGACGCGGCAAGCAGACCCTCTTCGAGGAGAACCTCGCGCATGACCTCTAGGCTGGCCGGGTCGGTGACCGGCAGTCGAGGGCGACGGACATGCCCGCCCGGCTGTCCGAGCATGGCCATCAGGGCCTTGAGCTGGCTCTGGTAGGCGCCATACTTTCCGGCCCAACCACCGGGCAGCCAGAGCTTCTCGAACAGGCGATCGCCCCTGACGGCATGGGCCAGCGGGCCTTCCAGGTCACCGGCCCAGTACGACTCCCAGAACTGGGGGTCCGGCCGCCCGTAGAGCGAGCCACCACCGATGGTGCCGTCGCCCCCCTCGGCGCGCAGCACCTCGACGCCGCGGGTGGACATGTAGGGACCGAAGACACGGACCCGATCCCGGACCTTGGTCGAGGTCGCAAAGAACTGGTCGGCATTCGGAGTGCTGTCCTTGATGGCGACGACATGTTCGATGTCGGCCAGTCGATCGGCCAAGTCCGTGTCGATGTCGATCCCACTACCGTGCGGCCAGTTGTAGACCGCCAGCGGGCCGTCGACCGCTGCCGAGAGATCCTCGTAGAAGGCGATCACCTCGTTCGGAAACAGCTTCGCATACGGCGGCGGCGAGGCCAGCACCCCGTCGGCCCCGGCGGCCAACGCATGATTGGCAAACTCGGCGGTCTCGTTCGCGGTGTACGCGGTGCAACCGACCAAGACGGTCATGCGGCCCGCTGCCTGGGACACCGCTGCCTCGGCAACCTGGCGTCGTTCATCGGCAGATTGGGAAAACCACTCCCCACAGGTGCCGTTGACCATGATTCCGTGCATTCCCTGATCGGCGTAATGGTCCACCAGTGCGCACAGGGTATTCAGGTCGAGGTCGCCGTTCTCGTGGAACGGGGTGACAAAGGCCGGTAGGTAACCCCGCCAGTTGACATCGTCGCGATTCATTTTTATTGCCTCCGGTCAGGTGCGGATAACGCTGGTTGCACGGTCAAGTGAGTAACGCTCGGGAAATGGCGGACTGTCGTGGGGGAGCACCATCATCTGGGCCAACTGGGCGGCGAACATCGGGCTGAAGGTGAAACCGGTCGAAGACACACAGGCAAAAAAGCCTGGTACCCATGCAGATTCCCCGACGATGGGCGAGAAGTCATTGGTGAAAACGATGACACCGGACCAGGTCCGCAGGACCCGTACATCGGCCAGATCCGGAACCACTCGCAGCGCCACCGCGGTGTTGCCGGCGGCGCTTTCCCAGCTGGTCGGATACCGCTGGGGAGCCGGGACCGCTGCTGCCGGCCAGCCGCCGCCGATGATGAAATTCAGGTTGTCGGTCTGTTTGAGCGTGAGTCGCCGGCCGATGTGCTGGATCATCGGTTCGAACAGACGAGGTCTGGCCTCGGTAACGTTGACGTGCAAGCCCTCGCGGCGTACCGGCAGATTTAGACCGACCATTGCGGCCAGCTCGCCGGACCAGGCGCCGGCGCAGTCCACAACCCGGTTGGCCTTGATCGTTCCGCGGTTGGTCCGAACCTCGAAGCGAGCGCCGTGTGTAGCCGGGTTGACAGGTCTGACGGCGATGCCGAGAACTTCGACGTGGGTGCGTACTTCGGCTCCGAGTTGGGTTGCCCGCAGCGCGTAGAGCGGCGACACCACCAGCGGATTGGCATGTCCTTCTATCGGACAGTAGGTGGCGCCCAGCAGATCTTCGGCCAGGTACGGTGCTCTGGCACGAAGGGCGGCCCCGGTCAAGACCTCTGTTTCGATCCCGGCCAGCGTCTCGAGTTCATGCTTGTCGTACAGGGTTTGTAGCTGCTCGGGTGTTTCGGCGACCATCCAGCCGCCCGTCTGATGCACATCGAGAGCACCGGACAGTTCGACACCTAGTTTCTGCCAGATGCTGTAGGCCTCGAGGCTGAGTCGCGCTTCGGCCAACAGGCGCTCCCGGTCGGCTTCGTTGCCCTGCCCGGAGAGCTGATGGATGGCCAACTGCAGGTGAAAACTTCCGGCATTGGTACCGGAGGCTTCCCGGTTCAATTCACCTCGTTCGATGAGCGTGACTTCGACGCCCGCCTTGGCCAGGTAATAGGCCATCGCGGTGCCGGCGATACCGCCACCGACGATGAGCACATCGGTGCCGGCGGGGAGGTCGGAGTGGCTCATCGAGACGGGGATGCCCGGCTCGGGTGGTGGGAGAGAATCGTCTATGTTCACTGGGTGCTCACGACTTCGCTGGCCGCGGTGGCCATTGACTCGGTGTCAGCGGGGGGATCTGGCAGGAAAAGTGTTCGGCCGGTGATGGTCTCGTCGGCCAGCGCGCGGATCGGGACCGGCCGAAC